>PBWC01000057.1 GCA_002729095.1 Methanobacteriota archaeon | reverse complement strand
GGTTCTTTTCCAGTTTCGCCAACATCGCTGAATTGAAAAGTCATATCAAGCGGCGGTAGGCCTGTAGCATTACCAGTCTTATCGGTGACAAATATTCTTGGATCTTCCACGACTTCTACTATTGGTACTTCATCCCACATTTTTTCATCTGTTAAGCAACCAACTAAAGAAAACGTAACCATGAGGACAACCATAGAGATGGCTTTGACTCGCATGAACTAACCACATTGGCGGTCTTCAATTAACTTACTACTAGATTTCACATCATGAAAATCCTCAAACAACTTTACAAACGGTTGGCATAATCATTAATCATGGTCAAACTAGAAATGGAATCAATATTTATTTTGATAGTTTCATTTGTCATTATTGTAATGCTTGCGAGAGAACTTTTTAGAAAATATATGGAAATAAATCGTCTCAAATTAGAGCATGAAGGACAAATTAGGGCTGCAAGAAAAGACTCAAATGAGCGCCAAAGAAACACCATTAAAGGGCAGATTAGTGAAACAATTGCACCTTGGCTAATGAACGCAGTAAATAGCGTCAAGGAGTTAAACTTCCTCGGGAACCCGATTGATTTTGTCGGATTTAAGGGACTTGATGGAGATGGTGAAGTAGAAATAAAATTCATTGAAGTTAAAAGTGGTAAATCAAAACTTAACAAGAATCAAAGAAAAGTCAAAGCCGCAGTTATGGCCAAAAAAGTACAATGGGTCGAAGTCAGAATAAACGATACCGACATTGAAGAGAAAGTTTTCGAATAGAGTAAATCCATTACATTTTCATCCGCAGACATTATGTGCTAGTTTGCTCTGTGCAAGTCATGCGAAAATACCTGTTTTTTGTAATATTTATGCTGATTTCAGCCTCCTTGGCTGGATGTACATCGAACGAAGAAGATGAAACTGAAGACCCTGCTGACAGTACTGGAGACAGCACTGGTGATACTACAGGTGACACTTCAGGAGATAGCGGAGGCAACTCTACCGAGATGCCTAATGGTGCTCTTTTCGTCTACATTCAATCCGGTACATATGCGCCTGAAATTATAGATGAAAATGGGCCATTGAATCTTCATTTCTCTGCACCACCGATGGCGAATGGTTCTCCATATTTACTCGAACAAATTTGTTCAGTTGACGATGGACATGCTTCGGATGTCTACCAAACATGGGTTAATTCCTCAGGAGGAAATGCAGGTGATTTCCATAATATTACTAGTTGGTCAGTGAAAAACAGTGCAAATATTCAATTAGAGATGTTTGTATATTCTCCTATGTATGATATTATTGACTTTGTCCATCCAATGGTAGTCTTTGAGGACAATGAATCTCTCACCGGTTTAGGACATTTGCCTGCAGCTGTTTTTGACCAAGAAACCTTTACCTGTACTGATGCAGTTTCAGACGGAACCGGAGACGGAACTGGAGACGGAACTGGAGACGGAACTGGAGACGGAACTGGAGACGGTGATGGCGCAGAGGAATGTCCATTCCCCAATGGACCAGAAGATGCCGATAGCCCATGTGTTGCACCTGAGTGCGAAGACCGAGAATCAGAGGCTTGTCAAGAATTCGTAATGGACTACTGTGAAGCCAATCCAGATGTAGATGGCTGTGAAATGTTTGAGTTTGTTCCAATTATGGAATTTTTCGAAACCCTTGAGATGGACNTTTCTGGCATGTGTGGGACAATGAGTCAGNTGGGTACATCCATGAGCATGTCTGGGTTAATGCCTTCAGATGATGGCACACTCATGATGGTAACTATCGATAGAGTTGTTGAGTATGATGGTAGTGACACAAGATCGATGATGATGTACCACGTTACGAGTGAAGAGGCAGGATTAACAGTTAGCATGGGTATCGATACAATTACATTTACTCCTTCTGAGGATGGGGCACATCCATGGTTTGACAATATGATTAATCTCCATCTAATAACCGCAGAGGAAGATGATTCCGGAGAAATAATTTCAACTGAACATAAATTAATCCTTAGAGATAATTATTCAGAAGCCTCTGATATTTGTGATGAATTTGCCAGTGACGATGATGACTCTTCAAGCCAAACTTTCTCTTGCAGTTCAACAGTTGGAGGAACGCCAGATACAGTAATTGATTTTGCATTGGTAAATGATGGAACTGAAGATTGTGGCGATGGTTCAGANGAACCACAAGATTTTGATGGNGATGGAACCGTAGATAATTGGTTTGATTGTAATGACGATGANTCTACCACAGTTTCAATGAATGTTGTCAATGATGGTTCCTATGATTGTCCTAATGCTGCTGATGAACCCGGCTTAGATGTTGAAATTGAGGGCGATATGCCNTTCCCATCTCTTGACGNAACTGCATGTGGCGAATCTGATGAAGAGGATGACGGGCCGATGCCAACTAATGCTTCAATTGAAGGCCTAGACGGATCTTTGGGAGGCACCGTATATGTCAACATGACTTTCGGAAATGTAACCGATCCAGATTACTGCAGCATGGAAATCACAGCATTCCAATTCAGCCCAGATGGCGATTGGATAATGAGTTCATTAACCGCAACAAATGGCTCAACTACAATTTCCATGGAAAACTGGTTTGATGTAGAATTGAACACAGTTGAAGACGCAGATGCAGAATGGTCTTGGGGGGCAGCAGACCTAAACCTAATGACTACAAGTAGCTCTCTCCACATGTTTGATTGCGGCGAAGAGGGCGTAATGGGCGATGATGGTGAAGTCGAATATGGTTCACAATGGATTCTTTTCAATCGTGTTAACGATGATATTGCCGATTGTGTAGATCAATCTGATGAATCGGTTGATTTTGATGGTGATGGTATTTCTGATGTAATGTTCCATTGTGAAACTCCTGATGATACATCTGATGATATTAACATGGCACTAGTCAATGATGGTAATTCTGGAGATTGTCCTAATTATTCTGACGAATATATGCAAACAGGTAGCTCTTACGGTACATTTGATTGGGACACAACTAATGATATCGCTGATGGTTTTACTTCTTCGGTGATTATTATTGGATACTCAGAACATGACATTAATGCTTCCGAGTTGGAGTTGAGAATAACGATTACTGACTCAGAAACAGATGACATTACCGAAGAGGGTCACTGTGGTGATATGACAAATGACGACAAAGGTGAATTGAGCGTATTGCTGACAATTCCTCTTGATGAAATGGATTCTTTCGCTACAAGTTTCTCTGACGCTCATGGAAAGAATTGGAATGCAGCTTGGGTNGATAGTGACGAAAATGGTTATGTAAACAACGGAGATTCAATCACAATTTATTCACCAGACACGACTGATTTATACTTTACATGCATCGAACTTCACGATAATTATGTCTACATGTATACCGGCGATACACCTAGTATGATGACTCTACCAGGATTCACTGCGGTGTTTTCACTAGTCGCAATAATCGGCGCTTTTGTTGCAATTACCAGAAGAGATTAATCACTCAAAAGTAATTATACTCTTGCTCTAACCGTCAATCGGTGAGCACGTGGCAGTGATTAATCTCCAAGATAAGTTTGCGAAATTTTCAGAGCATTGGACTCCAAAAGTTATTGCTGAGATGAATGATTATCAATTCAAATTAGTCAAGATAGAAGGCGAGTTTGTTTGGCACAATCACAGTGATACTGATGAAGTCTTCATAGTTGTAGAAGGCAAAATGAAGATTGAATTTGAACATGAAACAATTGAGTTAAATCAAGGTGAGATGTACGTCGTACCCAAAGGAGTGCAGCACAAACCATATGCAGAACAAGAATGCAAAGTAATGCTTGTCGAACCAAAAGGTGTTGTCAATACTGGGGAAAATAGTGGCGACTTGACAGCTCAGAATGATGTTTGGATTTAATCCAGTAGTATGTCAATTACAAACAGGCTGTAAATTTTACAGATTTAAAATCACAGAAGAGTCTTCACATTTTCTGGAGGTCTGCCAATCACAGCATTATTTGATTTGATTAATACAGGCCTTTCAAGAAGTTTAGGAATAGCGATTAGTGCTTTTTTTACCGCATCATTATCGTTAGTATCAAACTTGTTTTGCTTGAATTCTTTCTCATTTGTTCTTATTATCCCGTCCAGAGAAGCCAAAATTTCCAAATCTTCTTCAGCAATTCCAAGTTCTAAATATCGATACTCTTCAAACACTACCCCACTTTCAGAAAGTATAGCAACTGCTTGACGAGATTTAGAACAACGAGGGTTGTGGTAAAGTCGCATGGGTGAGGCAATACTCGATAGTTGATGATGATAATGGTTTCAAAATTAGCCAACTTGGAGGGGATGAAATGATACACTCTCCCTTCATGGAGTAGTCGGGGCAGACATGGGAATCTCTGAGAGAATGGGCGATGTCCTTGGCCAAGCGGTCGAGGCAAAACTCCTCAAAGAAGTCATGGAACACCCAATCAAAGTTGAGCACTTGGCAATTATAATGGACGGCAACAGACGTTTCGCTTGGCGAAGCAACATCGCTACTGGTTTAGGGCACAGGATTGGTAAACAAAAGCTCGAGAAAGTACTTGACTGGGTCTTAGAATTAAAGATACCATGGCTCACTGTTTATGCTCTATCAACAGAGAACCTCAGCCGACCAAAAAAAGAGTTAGATCTTCTGTTCAAACTTTACGATGAAGGGCTTAGAGATATTGCTAATGACCCAAGAATCCATGAAAATAAAGTAAAGGTACAGGTTATTGGAAGAAGGGAACTACTTCCAAAACTAGTAACCGATGCAATTGACTATGCCGAAAACAAGACTGAAGGCTATGATGAATTTGTTTTCACTGTTTGTCTTGCATATGGTAGTAGGGAAGAAATGCTAAACGCAATTCAATCTATTGCCGAGGAACATGCAGCAGGAGATTTACCTCTGTCTGAGATAGACGAAAAAGCTGTATCTCAAAGATTGTATACCGGTGAAATGCCTGATCCTGATTTAGTAATTAGGACGAGTGGTGAAGAAAGAATTTCTAATTTCTTATTATGGCAGATGGCTTATTCTGAACTCTATTTCACCGACGTGTACTGGCCTTCATTCCAGAAGAAAGATCTACTCAGAGCGGTAAAAACTTTCCAAGAGAGAAAGCGCAGATATGGAGAATGATAAATTGGCAATTTGCGATGAGTGCAATGGTTGGCTCAATCCTGCTTTGGCAGCGGATGCTGCTGTGAAACGCGGAGAAGACATTCTTTTGATTCAAAGAAAACATCCTCCAATGCAGGGCGCTTGGGCATTACCTGGTGGATTTGTGGAACGTGATGAAGACCCTGAAGTTGCTGCTATTAGAGAATTATTTGAAGAGACCGGACTGCAAGGAACTAATCCAGAATTACTGATGGTAATGGGCGATCCTAAGAGAGATCCAAGGAAGCATATTGTAAGCGTAGTTTACGCAGTTTCCGTAAGTGACGACCAACATCCAGTTGCTGGTGATGATGCTCAGGATGCTAGATTCTGGCCTCTAAAATACGTATTATCTGGAGAATTGGAATTAGCCGGAGACCATTTACAGATAATCAAAAATTGGTTTAATCTATGAGTTCAATTGACAGCCAACCTGCTAATTGTTTCCTAGCATTGGGCCAGGCTTCTGTATCGATTGCGTCAGTAAGATGAAGACCTGCTAGAAATTGAGCCTGTAGATTTCTCCAATCATCTCCTTGGCATTCTTTCTGCCATCTAAAGAGTGGATATCCGTCTTTTTCCAAACGATTTAGAAAACCTCTTTTCGCTCTACTGACTAGCAAAGTTGGAGTACCCATCAATGCTGCTTCACTAGCGAAGGTTACTGATTGAGTAATCACTCCGTCATGCGCGCCCGCTTCTCTGTCAAGTAGCCACGCATTTCCTTCATATTGGTCTTCATCTGCATTAGAAACCATTAGTCCGTCAAAGGTTTCTAANGGAATTTCGATTAATTCGTTATCGTCATGGACGCCTCCACCTTTTAGATTACGGACTAGAATCCTAGGAGGGTCGCTAACACTTGAAGGACGTATTGAAGGACGCAAATGGACGTGGCCATGCAGACCATCTAAGCGGTGAATTTTTTGCTGAGAAATGCTTTGTAAAAACCCCCCGTCTAAACTCTCGTCCCAATGCGTGGGAAAGACAAAATTAGTAGCATTTGATTTTGCTAATTTATGTGCTAAATGATTTACTTCTGTGTCACTGATGTACCATCTTTGCTTTATCGACTTAATCTTTCGTTTCAAAATTGGTGAGCGCCAAGCCATAAGTTCTATTGGAGCACCAATGCTAACGATTCTTTCAATCGGTGTGTTAGATTCACAACACTTAGTTAGGAATTTGTGACTTGAAAACCATCTTGCCAACGCTTTACGTCTTCTTCCATCTCCAACAGGTCGTTCTACCCAATGTGTCTGACGTCTTGGCAAGTATCCATCACCTTGTTCAATGAGCGATTTTACTTCAATTCGGTTTGTTGCAATAATGACGTCATTACTTTGACCTGCTCGCATAAAAGGTGCGAGTAAGCGAACATGTGCTGGATGATCGAGTACCCAACATGTCCGCATGAACGGCCTAAAGATTCCTCTTCCCTCAATGCATCGGCTATTCGCCAAGTTGAAGTTCTTCCACCCAAACGCCTTGATATGGACAAACAAGGAATCGAACTTCCCGGAGCAGCAAAGTATGGCCCATATTCTGCTGGAGTACAGTCGAATGGAATGTTTTGGCTTTCAGGCCAAATTGCAGTAGAATTCGATGATGTAAAATCCCAAACACAGGGGGCTTTAGACAAAATAGATTCGCTACTCAAGGCTGCAAATCTATCAAGAGATAACATCTGTTTTGCTCAAATTCTTCTTGCTGATATTGATGATTTCGCATCCATGAATGAAGTATATGGGTCTTGGATTGACTCGGCGGAAATCAAGCCTGCAAGGGCTGCTTTTGCAGCAGCAGCACTTCCAGCAGGCGCGTTAGTAGAGATTGTAGTTCAGGGAACAAGATAAGTGATATAATGCCAGGTTCGCCATATTTCGATGAAGTCCCAAAAGGGATTTTGACATGGCCAAAATTACTCACTTATTCTACCCCACCACTTATTTTGACACTTTTTTTAGCGTCTAAATATGATTTAATTCTTGAAACATTTTCTATCTTAGCTTTATCATTTATCATTATTGGATTATTTAGAAAATGAAGGCATTATTGAAATGTATTATGCTTTGGCATCAGCATGGACGAGTGGCCAGAGCAGTGTTTCAAAGCATACGATATACGTGGGCTTGCAAACGGCGATGGAACAGGTGAATTAACCCCAAAATTCGCTTATCGTTTAGGACGTGCCTTGGCAACCTACCTAGAATGTCAAACGTTTGCTGTTGGCCGTGACATACGAGACTCAACCCCTGCTTTAGCAAGAGAATTGATGCGTGGTTTTGTTGACTCTGGAGTTAAGGTTTTAGATCTTGGAATCGTTTCGACAGGATGCGTTTATCACGCTTGTTGGACTTTGCCAGTTGATGGGGGGGTAATGGTTACTGCAAGCCATTTACCAATGCCCACTCATAATGGTTTCAAGATGTGCAGAGAGACCCTACCTTTGGCAGGCGAAGAAATTCAAGAATTGAAACAAGTCTTCCTCGAGGGCAATTTCGTTGAAGGACATGGCGAAATTGTCGATACACCTCATCTAGACAGTTATCTTCAAGCGATAATTGAGTCAACAGGAAAATTATCTCGCAGTGTGAAAGTTGCTGTAGATTGTGGTAACGCAGTTCCTGGTCCAGCAATGAGTAAATTACTCGACATGATGGGTTGTGAACACATCGATTTGTTTTGCGATTGGGATTCAAGTGAACCTAATCATGGAGCAGACCCTACAAGGCCGAATAACATGATAGACTTAGCCAGTGCAGTTGTCGAAAATGGTTGTGAATTTGGTATCGGTGTTGATGGAGATGGAGATAGAATTGGGGCCGTTGATGAGAATGGAGATTTTGTTTTTCCTGACCGTTTAATCGCTTTACTAGCCGATGATGTTGTTGGTTCTGAGGAAGGAAAAGATTTGCTAATCTATGATGTTAAGTGCTCAATGAACGTTGAAAAGGCAATCATTTCAGCCGGTGGTCGACCCATGATGGCAAAAACCGGGCACTCTTTTATGAAGCGCGTTTTAGCAGAAAATCCTGATGCTTTGATGGCTGCTGAAATGAGTGGACATATTTTCATGGCTGACCGAGGCTGGTATGGATTTGACTGCTCGCTGTATAATGCTGCAAGAATTCTAGAACTTTGGTCCCGCAAGAATGATTCTAAATTTAGTGTTGAACTCAATAGATTGGCACCAAACCTTCCAACTACTGGTGAAGTAAAGATTCCATGTGCTGAAGAAAAGAAGGTTGAGACCGTTGAAGCAATTCGTCAAGCATTCACTGATCATGAAGCATCAACCATTGACGGAGTAAGAGTACGTTTTACTTCACAGTCTAGTGGTGAGCAGACTGGTTGGTATCTTGCTCGCAAATCCAATACAGAGCCAATATTAGTGATGAGGGTAGAAGCGACGGATGAAAGCGAATTAAATTCAATTTTAGATTTAATTAACCAACGCGTTTCTTCAATTATTGACATTTCTAAATTATTACAATAGATCTGGTTAATTAAAAATATCACTTGAATTTTTAAATCGTATTGACTTGGTAGTCACATGCACTTCTATTTCCCTGGAATGATTGTCGGCCTGATTTTACTACAAACTGCAGTAGTAGCACCGACTCTATTCAAAAAGCTGGAATCAAATCAAGTTGGCCCTGTGATAAGGGCACTGTGGCCAAAATTTTTCTTGTTTTTGACTATATTAGGAATGGCAACGATAGTAGACCTTTATCAACATAATAATCCAAGTAATATTCATTACGCTATTGCTGGCCTAACTACTATTTTCTCGCTGATTTGTTATGCAATTATACCAGCAACTAATCGTGCAACCGATGAAGGGAACAATAAGAGATTCAACTTACTTCACAGAACCAGCGTTTTACTAACCGTCATTATTTTACTAATGAATATCGGATTTGTACTAGTTTGAATTGCTGCAATCATAATTTTCAAAGCCCAAATAGGGCAAGAAATTGATAAGGTGCCGATTTAACCGGTGTATAGAGATGGCATTGTTATGATTAGTGAATCACACATCATTGAAGCGCAACAGGCATGGGGGCAAGGAATTGTTGAGATTGCAGCAGCACACGCCAGCGGTTTAGACTATGTTCAAAGAGCCAAAGACCACATCAATACATTGTACGCTTATGATTTAGGCGAAGTGCTATTCAAACCAACTCTCGCTGTAGAGCAGCAATTCCGACCTACATTTGAAGGCGCACTATCTTATTTTGTTGCAAATAATAATGCGTGTCCTGAAGACAAAGGCTTTGCAATAAAGGGCTGGATCAAGGTTAGGTTTGAAAATGAAGGTGTTGTAATAAATGAATCTAATGCCTTAGCAATGGGTAATTACTTTTTTACCTCGCCTGAAGGAGAGGAAGTTAAAGTTGAATTCACATTTGGATATACTGTTGATTCTAATGAGAACCTACGAATTAACCTACATCATTCATCGATGCCGGCCAGCACTGATTAAATGATGGTTTCAACTGGTATTTTGGAAGTTATTTTCAATTACTTGGTTAATTCATATCGCTCATATTTGTGAATACCTTTTCCCTGTTGCCATATCCTTCTAAACTCAAAGCGTATAACCATAGAGAATAATCTTGCGAATGTGTTGAATGTGAGCATGGTCGCAGTCGATAAACCAGGCCAACCGATTGACTTGAAATCTAAATTTTGTAGTACCTTTGCCATTGCAGGATTTTTTGTACAGCAAAGAATCTTGTCATTTTCGATACTCTCTACCGCTTTCAAAATTAGTTCCTTGCCGACTCCTTTGTTTCGTTGTGAAGGATCGACTAAAACTGTAGATATTTCTGTATGTTTGCCAACCTTTCTCATTTCAGCATATCCAACGATTTCTCCTCTATCATGAAGGATAACGCAGTTTCCAGCAAGAAGCTTTGCTTCTTTCTTGTCACTCATTGGTGGCCGAACTTCCAGTTCGCGCCTAAGCATCGCTTTCAGCCACTGGACCTCCTCCATGAATAGAAGCCATAGCGGGTGCATAAAGTGATTATGCCGACTTTTTCCTAGTATCTCTAATCGACCAGTTTTTTCTTCTTAGGCCTTCAAGAGCAACGCCTGTTAAACAACCCCAAATAATTGGATTATCAATGCCCATTACATAGATTACAGACATTGCTATTGCTGCTATTATCCAATGATGAATCCAAATCCCCTTGGCTCTAATATGGAACTTGGTATTTTCAGTGATGAACCTAACTAAAGCGAAGGTAAGGATTAACGCCAGCGAATACTGAGCAAATTGCATACTGAACCCTCATAGCGGTGAATTACACGAAGGGCAAAATTTCCAGTCAGGTTGAATTGAAGCGTCACAATTTGGACAAATAGTAGACTGATTGGTATTCCCCATCACTACAGAATCCTTGACGACAGAATTTCCGACTTGACCAATTTGTACCATCGGTTTGTCATCCTTTTCTAAATGACTTTGTCGTACACGACCAGCCTCAGCGTAAAGACCGGCTTTTTGGTACATTTCAGCAGCTCCTTCAAAGTCTCTTGCAAGTTCGAGGTTCTGTGCTTTTTGTGCCCACATGGCTTTATCATCTCGCGCTTGTGGTCTATTTTGCTGAACTTGTTGTTGAACCGGCATTTGACCCTGTTGTTGTTGAATTGGTTGTTGCTGAATTGGTTGTTGAACTACTTGTTGAATAACGGGTTGGGTGACATATGGCATTTGTTGTACAATTACGGTCTTTTTCTTACTACTGCCAACCGATAAGGCAATCAGTCCGAAGATAATTGAAAAACAGCAACTGCCACCTCCTAAAGCGGCATAACCCATACTTTGGTCATCGAAGTCTCGAGAGTCACAAACAGATTCTTCAAACCAATCACCATCTGCATTTTCCATACATTCATTGTATTGCTCCATTGCAGATGGCGAATCATCAATTGCTATCATTAGAAAGAAAACGGCCAAACAAATAGCGCTAAGCCACCACCAAACTTTTGATGGGTTCCCAGCACCTCCAATGGAGTTACCATTGACTATTACTTGTGCCACAACGCGAGCATGAGGCTTAAGCGTATTATTCTAACTCAAAACAGACATTGAATAATAAACTAAAATTTTCTAGTTTTGGTATGGAAGAGATTGAGGCTACAGAAGAGGAGGAAAGACCTCGATTGGCAACTCAAGTTTTTCTTGTAATTTGTGTCGTAATAATGGTAATGGTATTCTTTCTCGGAATGTGAGGTTTTGTCAATAAGGGCCTCCTCGCATTTACATGGACGAGCCTAGATGGTGGCCAAAAGGTATTGCTAAAGTACCATTTGATTCAGCATTCGAAGGTGAAGTCGTATCCTCTTTTGGAAGATTTAATGTTTGGAATACTAATGGTTGTCTGGAAAAGAGATGGTGGAAAAACCAACCCAGAGAAGGGAAGATTCTGGGGGATTGGCCAGAAGTAGAGGTATTAGAGATTATACAATATGATATGTACGGGATTTTACTGAATCTAAACGGTACTCACATCGTTAGAGTTTCTCCAATCGAGGTTGGAGATGATGTATCAAGAATGCTTAGACATAAACCATGGAACAAGTCACTTAGTGAACAACCTGTATTGTTACCAAGCATGATCTGGACTGTTTCAGGAAACGATCGCATCATCATTTATCCATGCTCAATTTTACTCGGTAAAGAAGAAAGCCATTCTATGAGATTTCGCATAAGCGAATCAGTTGGGCAGATTCATAAAACTCTAGATCAGTTTGCAACGCCTAATACCGAGAGAAGGTGGAACGACAGGATGAATGATATCGAAGCGGCATTGAAAACCAATACCCTCTGGCGTGCTCCCCACAGTAAATACACCGTAGGACTTCCTCGTCTAAATCTTGATATTGATTCTATTACAATCAAAGAAGGCAGGCCTTACCTTCTTCCTCAACCAAGAACATTAGTTGAACATCTATTGTGTGAAAGCGATCGTTTACCGGGGCTTGCAAATTTGATGATGCTAGAACGTCAATGGGCAGAATTCGAGAAACCCAGTGAACAGACTCGTCAGCAGTTTTTACACTCATGGCTAGACCATGCTCCACCATCATATTCCAACTCTAAAGCACTTTCAACATTATGTGGTGGCCCATGGATTTGGCGTTACCATGCTACTTTGAATCTTTTAGCCCAAGCGATAATCTACAACGATGAAGAATTAGAAAAGAATTCAAAAACCTGGCTCAGTGATGTTTCTAGACTTCAGGCACATCTAGGAGTTCTTCGTTTTTGGAAGTCGGGGTTATGGGCAGGAATAACAGGTTTAGTCATAGCATTTTTTTCTTGGCAGTTAGAAAGTTTATCACCAACAATCTCAGGGATAATTGCAGCATTAAGCCTATTTTTTGCTATAGGATCAAACCAGTTATACTGGTCTAAAGACCCCAAACCCTACTGATTAGCGCTGCTGTCTGATTCTGTTATCATAGAATTCCAAACCATGGCCTCTTGCAATTTGCATGATGTAGAGTAAAAATTTCTCTTTTTCCGCTCTTTCATCTGCTCCACCCTGAACATCCCAATATAGGTTAATCGAGACATCGACAGATGTTGCTGAGATGTCATTTACCCTGCACCAAGATGAATCTTCGTTCATAGTGGCAGAATTTTCTTGAATTGATTGGAGGACATCATCTCTGAACGCCTCGACTTTATCAGGGTCCGAGTTGATATCGAAATGCACCATAGTTTGCCATCTACGCCATCGTCTCTTGCCATAATTTTCTACCGGCGTACTAACTAGATTTGCATTTGGAATAGTAATGATAGTATCGATTCCAGTTCTAATTAAGGTAGTTCGAAGATTGATTTCAATAACTTCTCCTTGTGAGTTACCTACATCTACCCAATCCCCAACCTTGAATGGTTTATCGAGCAGAACGGTCAGTGCTCCAAAGAAATTTGAAATCGTATCTTTAGCAGCCAATGCTAACGCTAAACCAGAAATACCCAGTCCTGCAATCAAGGAAGTTAACTTGAATCCAACAGCATCGGCGATAAATATCGCTCCAATGAAAATTATGAAGAAGCGAAGTAAACTTTCTACTGCACTGATCAAGGTTTTATCAGCACCATCAGTAACTCCATCCTCATCGAGCATCTGTACAACATCTTGAACAACATCGACCAATCTAAAAGCCCACAACACCAAGGACAATGCGATAATAAATTGGAAAATATTTGGTAATACATTTTGCACTACTTCGGGCATTGAATAAGTGTCAGATCCCGATTGAATTGCATCGATTAACTGTAATGTTAGGAAATATGCCAAAGCGGCACCAGCAGCCGAACCCAATGCTCTGTCAGAATCTTTGACGGTTTTTCGTTTGATATTTTCCGAACGAATTATCTTTTTTAGAACGCTGGGAGCGATTTGCATTACGATAAATCTAGTCACGATTCCAGCAATGATTATACCAACTATTGCCAAAACGGTTGCTTGATTCAATCCGAGACTTTCGGCAGTATCTGTGGCTATATTGCTCTCACTCATATTAAGCCGGCAACGTTCAATGAATATGATTCTTACCACACAATTTTTCTGCAGGAAAATTTCTACAGTGTAAGAAATTTGCTTTTCGGAATCGGTGAACGTAAATTTTGCATGTGATTATTCGCGCGACGACTTCAAGAACTCAAAGCATCTCGCGTGAACGTTAGCATGCCATCAAAACGCTCATCCCCTGTAGTTGCTTTGAATACTAAACCCTCTTTTGGATTCATAATTTGTCTTCCATTACTCCTTTCTTTGGTATCTCCTATCGTTGTAACAGCTAATGCTCAAGATGAGCCGATTACCGGCACTGCTCCTGAAGATGTGTGGTCAGATGATTACATCAACGATATTTTCCCTTGGGCACCAGCCGGTGACGATATTCTACAATTCAAGCAGTACCACACTTATGATACAATGAAGACTCGTATGATGCGACTAGCACAGGAAAATCCAAACATTTTCGAGTATCATGAAGGTATGAACGGCGGAACTAATGCAAGAGGTGAAGAAGTAACTGCTAATGCCTACGAAGGTTGGGTTTATGGAAATCCTTCCCCTTGGATGAAGATCACTAAAGACGTGCAAGACGGCGATTACAATCCATTTGTCGGAGATAATGGAAACTATCCTGACCGTCATGATGTAATGATCGTGGGCAACCATCATGCTAGAGAGTGGATGTCAGTGCAGGTGCCAATGCTTCAGTTGGAGGTCATCGCTTTTTCATACGGAAACATAGGTTACGACAATGACGGCGATGGCCAAGTCGATGAAGATGGTTGGGGCGACACTGACGGCGATGGAGTACTGGATGATGATGGAGATTGTATCGGTATGGCGGTACAATATCAAGATTCAAATGGTGACGGCGTCGATTGTGGACCCGGTGACCACGGCGTTGACGAAGATTACTCTGAACAGTTCATTACTGATCTAGTTAACATGAGGGAGATTTATCTAATTCCAATGTTGAACACTGATGGCAACATCTACGATCGTGAAGTGTACATGCCAGGCCAATGCCCTGGACAAGAAGCTTGGGAATGCTCGGCTGCTGGTTGGAGAAAGAACCTCCGCGACAACACCGTCACAGGCGTTACACCAATTCCAGACCTTGACGAAGAGGTTGATGAAGGATGTGACGGGGTCGACCTCAATCGTAATTATCAGTTCGAATGGGGTGCTCCACTTGGTGCCACAGGACCTTTGGTTCCAGGAATGTGTTATGCGGGCCAAAATAACGATGTTTACAACGGGCCGGTGGATACGGTGGACCAAGACGGTGATAATCGGCTGAACGAAGACCACGTTGATGGCAAAGACGACGATGGTGACGGTTTGACCGATGAAGATTGGCTAGGCGGTAATTCGGAGCCGGAAACCAAATTCATTCAAGACATGACTGAAATGAACGATGATGATGGTGACGGCGCGAGTGAGTTCAAGTCAACTCTGACTCACCATTCATATTCCGAACTCATTTTGTGGCCATGGGGGCATTGTACTGATTGTGAAAGTCCAGACCATTACCAGTTAGAATATCATGGTCAGAAGATGGCCGACATGACACTTTATGCTAACCTTCAATCCTCTTCCTTGTATCCAACTTCAGGAGATTTCTGTGATTGGCATTATGGTGTTCATGGTTCATATTGTTACACAAGTGAAATTGGTACTGCTTTCCATC
>PBWC01000056.1 GCA_002729095.1 Methanobacteriota archaeon | reverse complement strand
ATTTATCGGCCCTAGTGAAAACTCACTGTTCACCGACCAAAAGGGGCATGCTGGAAAAATCGCAATTGATACAGGAACTCTACTGTGGATGGCAGCAATTCATAACGTCGAACCAACCTCTTTCCCCATGTTTAGTGATTGGCAGACCGATATTAGAATGATTGCTCAAGATATCATTGATGAAGGAAACTGAACTTTTCTAACCTGCATTTTTTGTATGAATAGGGTGCAATATTTCGCTTGCTGGAACTCATTTCTAGGTTTTTATTTCTATAATTCATAATTTAGTCGTGCGTTTCTTTGTCACATGAAATTTTATCTTAATTCCAACTAAAGGTTATTCAGGAGTAAGCCCGGTAAAAAGACCTCATGCCCATACAGATAACCCCTCGAATGCCTTGATTAAGCGATATAAAAATAAATATGCATAATAGTAATGGCAAAATCATGTCAACTTCTATAATTATAGTTTTAGCAATAATTTCTCTAGCAGTTTTACTTTGGATTTTCTCACCTTTCTATTTCCCATTATTAGGTAAAACTCTCGTGAAAATGGACATGTCAAGCCAATTGTCAAAATGTAAACTCGAAGAGAAGAGTGTTACTTTGGATAATGGGCGTACGGCTTGGTATTTAGAACGCATAAGTGGGCAAGAGACAAATGAAAAGCCACTAGTCGTTGTACCAGGACTTAGCGCGTACATGCGTTTAATGGGTGTTCAATTTGCTGACTTGCTCAAACTCATCCCTAATCGAAGAGTGATAATTTTTGAGTTGCCATACCATGGAAAACGAGCCTCCATGAACGAAAACTTCGCTGACCCTGGATGCTCCACCGATGCTATGACTGCTAGCTTGGAGAGGTTTTTGGTTAAGATTGGATTGACAAAATCGTTTGATCTTATGGGTTATTCATTAGGAGGCTCTATCGCAACTAATTATGCTCTTAGAAATCCAAACAACGTCAATCAGTTGGTATTACTTGCACCATATTTCTATAACGAGGCCACAACTGAAACTTATAACTCTATATTTGAATCTAAAAAATGGAGCAGTCTTGCTGCCTGGAGTGGTCGAGAAGAAATGGAGCGCTGGTTTCATGATTGGCTAGGCATGGAAAAAGAGGATAGGCTTCCAGGGTTCATTATGAGCGGGCTAGCAACTCTACGTTCTGAATTATATCCTGAAAATCATTGGACGAAATTTTATGATCAACTTGACGCCGATTGTACTCCGACAAAGTCATTCCTTGAAGATAATAAAACGAAACTAGAGGCTTTTTCTAGTCCAGTGCTTGTACTTGCGGGCACGACAGATAAAATATGTGATTGCGATAAATTGGCTAATTTGAAAAATATTTTCAACCCCGAGTTTTGCACAATTAAGAATCTCGATTCGGGCCATTGTTTCGCACCTAAAGGGCAAACACTGTTCGAACTGGCTGCAGAAGACACTGCAAACTTCCTCAATTCCTAATCAATATTTCAACCCTGAATAAAATAAAATTACCGACACTCACGCTGATACACTTTCGCCATTGGTACCTTCCTATTATCAAACCTTAGGCCGGTCAATGATTCAGTGAATTGACATAATATGAAATTATTAATTTTTCAACGTCGGAACAACGTTAAAGTATCGAAATAAATGAATTACATATATGCGAGAAAAAGTCTTATTTTTGTGTGCTCTACTTCTATTCGGAAGCCTTAGTGGGTGTCTCAGTTCAGATTCTTCGGTAAACGAAGGGGCTGAACAAAACGACGGGCTGACAGATTCCACACTTCAACAGAATGAGACTGAAGATAGACCAAGAGTAAATATTCACGGCCTCCGCTGGAGCGTCCTGCTTGCCGAATGTGACAATGAGGTAAAACCCGAAATTTGGAATGCTTCTGGAATCGTCGAATTGTTCAATGCAATCGATTACGATGACAGTGGAGAACTCAGTTACTGTGAGATTTTTATCCACATAGACCACAGATTAATGCCTTACAACAGTAGTTATGCAATGCATATTTGGACTTCTAGCAGTTCGGATTCTTTCACTTTTGATGAATACTTTGATTACGAGCAAAGTCGAAGTCCGGGAATGCGATATCAGGAAGATTTGTATCGAGATGCGTTTAACAGCGCTGATGAAAATCAAGATCAGCAAATTGACACGACAGAGATTGAATTATTTATCGCGGAAACCCACAATATATCCGCTACCGGCCTCTTGGCTGACAGAGATTTATTTGTTGAGTCGATGATAGATTCGATGCGTGATGGTTCATTGCCCTTGGCCGATATTGGCGATGATGGATATTTGACATTCGACGAATTTGCTGAATTCCATAATTTAGGAGATGAAGAATACTTTTACACTGTTTATTCTCTGTACAATGAATTGTCTTGGATTTTCGAGTCCACCCGAGGATTTACTCCACAAGAACTTTTCAACATTACCGATTCTGACGTAAATGGTTTCATCACCTTAGAAGAGTTTTTTTATCTCGGAACTGAATTTGAAAACGATTTGGAATTCTATTGGGATTATTGTGAGTATAATGCTGAATCAGACGACTACATGTGCTGGCTAAGTGATTGGGAACTTGACGACAGCGGAGAGACTTTTTCACAGTGTGAAGAAGTTTATTCCGGAGCATGGTACTGTGACGGCGGNGCCTCAGACGATGAGGATGAAGATGAGGATTATGATCATCATGAAGAGAATGATCATGACGACACAATGATAGGTCCAAACGACTGGTATCATTATCCTCACGGTTTGTGTGAATGGAATGAAGGCAATTTTGTATGGCAGTGTAAGTTGTCTGATTCGGATCAAGAATGGCACAACGACTGGTATTATTGCGAGTTGTTTGGATTTGATTGGCACTGTACAAATTACTATGGTCAGTCGGAGGAAGGACCATCAAATTACGATTATTACTGGTGGGAATACATGCACCAGTTTGAAGATGAGTACAAGGAAGACTTGATGTCTTCTATTTACAACTGTAGTAAAGGAAATGACGATCTAGTCAACAATTCTGAATTTGAAAACCTCTACTATATCATGCAATTTGATAACCCAAGTGATGCGAGCTTCTGTTTATTAGATATCAACTATGATGGCCGTTTGTCCATCGATGAGATTGTNAATANTACCAACATGTTTGCCATACATAATATTAATTTTCAACCTATTTCTGTGCACAATTATGATTCATTATCAGACACCTTTGCTACATTTGATATGGATACGGACCTTACTCTTGACCAATATGAGTTCACTCAAAGTAACTACTGGAAGAGTATGGGGTTCATGACTTGGGGGAGTATGGGGCACATGACTTCTTACTACANCTTCCAGTGCGGAGATGGATATCTAATACCTTCATCTTACCTCGATGATGGAGAGGAAGATTGCCCCGATGGTTCAGATGAGATTCAGGGAGGTATCGGAGCAGACTATGGTGACGTAACAAGAATCACGTTGAATCAATGTACTCAGGAAGATATCACATCTTGTTCTGGTTTTGGTTGTGGATTTCCTAGTTTTGAAAGCCTTGATTCTAACGGAAACGGCACGCTAAGCCTACATGAATTTACTAACGGATTACATGCTGTAGATGATTATTACAGTATCGATATGTATGGGAATATATTTGATTATTTGATTTATTTTTCAGATGTTGATGATGATGACGAGACTGATGATGTTCAAGAAATCAACAAAACTACATATCAGTTAATCGGTGTAAACCAATACAATCAGATATGTTCTGGTTTTGGTTGTGGATTTCCTAGTTTTGAAGAAGTCGATACCAATGAAAATTTAATAATTGATAAAGATGAGTTCATAAACAAGATGTCATCTATTAATCCTTATTCTATCGATATGTTTGCAGAGACATTCGATGAAATCAATGGTGGCGATAATTTACTTGACAACTATGAGTATGAACAATTTTTACATGACTATGATGAATCATACGACAATGATATTGAAACGGAAGAGATAGATTATTCCGAACAGGGACTACTCTTCTCAAAAANNAGAAGCAACTGTTGGCACATAAAGTTCTATGACGGTACAAATTCTGATTATTCTAGCTGGGGCGGAACTGTCAATTTTACAGATTCAGACGGAGTTGTAACTTCCATTGAAGACTTTTCAAGTGCTTACACATTTCTCACATTAACAGGCTCAGAATCATGGATAATCGAGGCTACATTTACTGAAGGCGATGTTGGATTCGAAATAGACGGTATAAGATATGGTGGCGATGACTACGACGATTATTACGACGAAGACTACTATCACACAGAAATGTTGTATATCACTTTCACAGAATAACTCAAGCCATGAAAACATTTGCTCTGCATTAGAGAGTTGTATTATCCAGCGAGGCTGTAGCGCCTTTATCGACCCACCCAATCT
This sequence comes from Methanobacteriota archaeon, assembly GCA_002729095.1. Classification (GTDB taxonomy): domain Archaea; phylum Thermoplasmatota; class Poseidoniia; order Poseidoniales; family Poseidoniaceae; genus MGIIa-L1. The sequence continues at coordinate 946 of PBWC01000056.1, read as the reverse complement.
TGAGCAATGGTTATTCGGATACGCCCATTGAAAATAGACTACAAGAAGTTCAAAACCATCTCTGCAACCTTTTCGTCCCTCAGGATCCTCCTGTGCCCGAGCCCTTCAGTTAGATGTAGTGTAGAATTTTTCATGTCCCCATTCAGAGTGATTGCAATTTCTTTCAGCGCCTCCTTATCATCCTCGCAATGAATAATCAGGGTCTCTGTATCGATTTGTTTAGAGAAACGCTCAAGTCCATAATTCCCAGGGTTGGTACCGTATAACGACTCGGCAAGACCAAACAACCTATCTGCATAATATTCCTCATCCAAACCAAAAAGACCAACGAAGGTCTTGAACATCGGTTTGATTTCATAAATCCCAGGAGATATTAGAACTAATTTCTCACAACTAGCTCCGCGCCTTACAGAGTTGAGTGCTGCTACACCCCCAAACGAGTGGCAAACAATCCCATCATAAGGACCTCTAGATTTCGTAATCTCAGATAGCAAATCTGTAATTTCAGGTAGGTTTGTGTTACTTCTACTTGACCTTCCATGACCCGGAAGATCGACAGCTGTAATATCATAGCCGTTTTCAGAAAGCAATTCGATTATTTTGTAGAATTGGCTTGATCTTCCATTCCAGCCATGCACAAATAGGATTCTCTGGCCATCATTTGGAATCCGATAAAGCATGATTTTCTTGCTCACTGATTCAGTATCTATCCTTTCCTGTTCAGTTTTGTTGTAAAACTCGGCCTCTCTTGAGGGGACTTTGAATCTGATTGGTCTACAGAAAATCCGCCACAGGAAACGTGTTGCTAGACCTTTAGAAACGAAATCCAAAATTCTTGCAAAGGAAGTCAGAAACCATGGTAACTTGTAATGTATAGCGACCGATACCTTTCTTGGCTCCATGAAATAAAGAATTTCGGATTAGTATTTTAATTATGCCAATGAAT
>PBWC01000003.1 GCA_002729095.1 Methanobacteriota archaeon | reverse complement strand
AGTGCAATTGAATGAGGGAGAGATGATCGTGGTTCCCCGTGGAGAGGAACACAAGCCCTTCGCTGATGAGGAGTGCAGGGTGCTGTTGGTTGAACCAAAGGGAGTGGTTAACACAGGCGCTGCTGGAGGTCAGTTAACTGCTGAGAATGATGTCTGGATATAAGGGCAGACTGCTGAACTTTACACAACCATTTCATGATCAGTTGATGGTAATCCAGACAAGCTTGCTGCCCGACAAACGCTAAAGTAGTGTCACAACAGTTCTGAGAGCATATGAGCCTAGAGTCAACTGTCCTACCCATGCTCCGTCCAGATAGAGCGAAGGTAGAGGCTAGGGCGGAGTGGAAAGCTGTAAAATACGGGGAATTTAGAGTATATCAACTGTGATGGTAAAGTGTCTGAGGGTAGGAGAATTGAATATTTTGACGCACTTGAGCAAGCCCGCTTACCATTCGAAGCCGAAGGCTATCGATTACTTTGCTATGGTGCCAGCTTGAGCGTCTTTCCCTCGATCATGGGAAGAAGCTGTGGTTTGGGGATGGAGTCCTATCAATTTAGAGAAAAGGGGCCCAAAGGCAGCAAAATCATTTTTGAGACTGGTCAGGATGTCATTCCTGCTACGGTCAAGGAACAGCGCCTGTTTCACTTGAAATGGAGCAATAAAAATAGATCTGAGGAAGTGGAATACGATGATTCAGTTTTTGAATAGCAGATAGAACTATATCTGAAAGCAGACAAAAAATTGCAATGAATTTTACCGTACTTGACGAGCGTGAACAAAGTCGTCCAGCATCTACTTAGACGAAATATCTTTGTTTGGTTAGTGTTGGGGATGTTCGCACAGGGCCAATCGTCTGCCATCTAATCTGGAAAAGCATCTGCGTTCTCTTTTTGCTCTGCTGAAAGAAGGCTGTCTAAGCGCCGGTCACTGGCAACAATTACATTGAAGGGATTGTAATAAAAGTTGCGATGTGGTGGAGGCAAGGAGGATCGAACCCCTGACTCTATCCAGTAGATATCTGCTTTCAAGGGTTGTACGTGGGCGTATACGTGGGCGGCGTTCCAAGATTGACAACCTAAAAAAACCAGGATGAAACTACACTCAGGTTTGAAATGATCTCTGAGCAATCTAAACAAAATCCTTAACGATCCAACTCTAAAGAGCTTTCTCTTCTTACATAAATACTTCGGAGTTTTGTTTTCTGGGCTTAAGGCTTCGTGCCCCTTGCAGTCTCCTGGGTGTATTTTGTGTCCTTGACTCTTCATTCGAGGAATCACTTTTTTTGACCCATACTCCTCCAAACCCTTGGAATACAGACAAGTACCTTAGTTTTGGTAGTTGAGACTCTGGGTCTTCATTGGCAGTGACTATCCTCGGCCCTGCTTGGGCTACCATCCTTAACAAGCATTTATAATTCTGTAAGGCGACAAATAGAATGCTGAAGTAGCCTGAATAAATTTATTTAAGTTGAGACCATTCCAGGTGCTTAACGAAGTACTTTGCTTAATTCCCCTCTATTTAAAAATACCAAATCTTCTTCTAAAATTGCTTTTTTTCCATGTAAATCGATCAATAATTCTAACTAAACTACATTTGTGAGAAGAAATTAAAAATTAGACTAATTAGTAAATAGTTCCTACCAGCGCGATTGCCCAAAATTTGTGCAGGCGCCAAAATTTTGGACATAAAACCTGAAGAAAATTATCATTCATGGAATTTAAGATTGAAAAAAATGAACAATTCACCCACAAAAATCCTACTATTGTGTAGGTATGTGTATTGCAGTTGGTGTACAAAATTTTCGGATATTAAATTCAGCAGAGAGATTGAGCAAAATAGAAATTAAAAGCATAGGAGGACAGATGACCTAAAATTAAAAGACTACTAATTTATTTATCAAAAAATATCTTAATGAAGAGAGGCGACAATGAAATTTTCTTTAAAAATATTTTTTTCTACAGCGATTCTAATTGCATCACTTACTGTTATTGCTAGCGCTAATAAAAAGGGAGGGGACCTCCGGTATGCTCATTTGCAAAAAGCTAAAAGTTTAGATGCTAACGTATGGACTGCTACCAATGCTGCCCACATCATGAGACAGATATACGATCCACTAGTCTGGCAACCAGAACCCGGGAAATTCATACCTGGACTAGCAACAGAATGGAAAATAGAAAAAAATGGTACAGAATTCACTTTCCAACTAAGAAAAGATGTTAAATTCCATGATGGAACACCCTTTGACGCAAAAGCAATGAAATTTACACTTGATAGAATTGCTGATCCTGCTACGCGTTCTTTACAGTCGAGCAGATTAGGTCCCTATGAGAAAACAGAAATTCTAGATTCTCATAAGATAAAAGTTTATTTTAAACAACCTTGGCACATATTTATGTCAAATTTAAGTGAAGTTGCTCTTGCGCCAGCGTCACCGGCGGCAGTTGATAAAATGGGCGAGAAATATCCTCTTTACCCAGTGGGAACCGGCCCTTTCAAGGTTAAAGAATGGCCAGATGATACAACTGTAATTCTTGAAAACAACAGAGCTTATGACTGGGCACCATCCTTTCTAAATCATAGTGGTCCAGCTTACCTCGACACAATTACATATAAATTTATTGAGGAGAAATCAACTAGACTGATTGCATTTGAAAACAATGAATTTGATATTATGGATGGCCTACCTTCAGAAGATTACCAAAGAATTAAGGAAGACGACGATTTCGTATTAAAATCTTTTGTTGTGCCAGGACTGCCTCAAGTCATGAACATAAATGTTTCACAAGGGCCTACTAAAGAACTCGCTGTAAGGCAGGCTATGCTGTACGCAATTGATGAAGACATGATGGTCAATCTTATATTCTTCGGAGCAAGTCCAGCTGCAAAAGGACCGCTGTCCAGTGGATCATGGGCATATTATGATGGAGTTGAAGATCTTTATCCATACGATCCGGCAAAAGCCAGAGAAATATTGGAAGAAGCTGGTTGGAAGGATACTAACGGTGATGGGATAAGGGAAAAAGATGGTAAAAATTTGATCGTCAGACACGTTACTAAAGGTGATTACAAAAACCGAAAACCAGCAGAGTTTTATCAAGCTCAACTTAAAGAAGTTGGGATAGATGCAGTGGTAGAAGCTATGGCGTATGAAGCAACAGCAAGAAGATATGCTGACAACGCATATGAAATGGCACGCCTTGGTTACGCTCTATTCGATGCTCACGATACTTTTTATCTACCATTCCATTCGAGTCAAGTTGAGGGGGGCGGGCAGTTCAACCGATCGCGTGTAATTGATCCGAAGATCGATGATTTAATAAGTAAAGGAGTTGCTGAAACTGATATTGAAAAGAGGTACGAAATATACAAAGAGTTACAGATGTATGTGATGGAGCAAGCTTTGTTCTTACCGTCATATGAAGTAACTTTTAGTCATGTTCATTACCCATATGTAAAAGATCTGAAGGTAGATTTACTTGGTAGAGAATATTTTTATGATGTTTATCTAGACAAAAAGTAAATGAGATTATGATTAAATTATAATTTTATTTAGAGATGTTAGTTTACATCCAAAGAAGAATACTGCTAATGGTGCCAATCTTAATCGGGGTAACATTAGCAGTTTTTCTGATGCTTCATGCTTTACCCGGTGATCCNGTANTAATGATGCTAACNGAGCACAGCGGTGGAGCTGCACCTACGGTGACGGGAACGATCACAGANGAAATGTACGAAAANATGCGNANAGAGCTTGGGTTAGATAAGCCCNTGCACGAACAATACATAAAATTTTTGTTCGACGTTNTTTCTGGNGATTGGGGTAATTCNTTTAGGACNCAGNTGCCAGTGAGCGAAATGTTGCTAAAAAACTTGCCNTACTCAATTGACTTAGCACTCGCAAGCTTAGGAGTGTCGCTAATTGTAGGACTAATTTTGGGAATCATTGCTGCCATTAAAAGGGGAACCTGGATTGACAATTTGACAATGACACTTGCTGTCACCGGTGTTTCGATGCCAAATTTCTGGCTCGGAATAATGCTTTTATTGATTTTTTCTTTGAACTTAAGATGGATCCCTGCAGTAGCTCCAGCTGACAGCTGGCAATCATTGATATTGCCTTCGTTAGCGCTTGGATTTAGCGCGGCTGCAATCATAGCTAGGTTAGTTAGATCCAATTTAATAGATATCTTTAATCAGGACTATATTAGGACTGCTCGAGCAAAAGGGCTAATGGAGTCCGTGGTGATAGCACGTCATGCATTAAAAAATGCAATGATACCAGTAATTACTGTCGTGGGTCTTCAGTTTGGAAATTTATTGGGAGGGACGGTTATCATCGAAACTGTCTTTGCGAGACCTGGCTTGGGCATGATAATGATAGAGGGCATCATGGAAAAAGATTTTCCAGTTGTACAAGGCGCAGTGTTATTTGCAGCAATCGCATATGTCATCGCGAATTTCGTTGTGGACATAACATATGCTTATTTAGACCCTAGGATAACATATGATACAGAATGAAAAAGCCAACTTTTGTAAATAACAGTCCTACAAATTTATCATTACAAAGATTTAAGCGGAAAAAAGGAGCAGTCATTGGATTGGTAGTACTAATACTACTTATATTAAGTGCTCTATTTTCAGACATTCTCACTCCATATGAATTCGACAAGATAAATCCTATCAATGCTCTCCGACCACCAAGCTTAGAACATCCGATGGGTACCGATGCATTTGGACGTGATCAACTTACCAGAATTATGCATGGTGGAAAGGTGTCGCTACAAGTGGGTATGATTAGCGTACTGATTGGGGGAACATTTGGAATTTTAATGGGAGCGATAGCAGGATTTTTTGGAGGCTGGATTGATGAAATTGTCAGTAGATTTATTGACATCATGTTAGCATTTCCAAGCATCCTCTTAGCATTAGCTGTGGTTTCAGTACTAGGGCCTGATCTATACAATCTGATGATAGCAGTTGGTATCTCTTCGATACCAGCCTTCGCAAGATTGGTTCGGAGTGCTGTGCTTTCAATTAAAGAGAATGACTATATTGTAGCAGCTAGGTCATTAGGATTAACTAGAGCACGTATTGTTATTGTACATATCATTCCCAATATTTTTGCGTCGATTCTTGTATTTGCCACGTTAGAGGTTGCAACAGCTATCTTAGCAGGGGCTTCACTTAATTTTTTGGGTATGGGTGCTAAGCCTCCAACTCCAGAATGGGGATTACTTCTCGCAGAGTCACGAGATTTTTTTAGAAGAGCATGGTGGCTAGCAACCTTTCCCGGGATCGCAATAATGGTCACAGTAATTTCAATAAATTTGTTGGGCGATGGATTAAGAGACACATTCGATCCTTGGTTAAAAGAAAAGTAAAACGAATACACTATACAGAAAGATTTTCAATGAACTCTCCGGTGATACAGCTAAACATATTTCATCGAAAATTTGTAAACACTATCAATCCTTCGGATCTGTTGGTTATCATGCTGCGACAGATTATGTCTTAGATGAAATAAAGAAAATTAAAAAACATAGGTGTCCGAGTTACTAATTATCCATTGGATGGTGAAACTGAAAAATTAAAACAAAAGATGCCTTTTGCATGTGAACCTTACTCTGCAAATTTGAGTATTGTGAGTCCTATTAAAACAGAAATGATCTTATAAATTTAATATAGGAAATATATGACTGAAATCAACAGGTATAGAAAAAGTCAGAGAATGAGCCAAATCGTCGTACATAACGGATTGGTATACTTAGCTGGTCAGGTGGCTAGTACTGCTCCAGGTGAAAGTATTGAAACGCAGACGAAAAACGTTTTAGACAAAATTGATACATATTTAAATGAGGTTGGATCACAAAAAGGAAACATTTTAAGTGCAAATATATGGTTATCTTCAATCAAAGATTTCGATTCAATGAACAAGATTTGGGATGAATGGGTTGACTCAGAAAATCCACCTGTTAGAGCATGCGTGGAGTCGAAACTAGCATCCGAAAAATTTATTGTTGAAATTTCCATCATAGCAAAGCTTTAAAATGAATAAGAAAGAAATATACAAATACATTGATAGAAATATCGATGCACATATTGCGAATATTCAAGATTGGGTAAGACAACAAAGCGTTAGTTGGGATAATTTAGGAATGGGGGATGCTTGGAAGATTGTCTACGAATCATATAAAAAATTAGGCTGCCAGACTGTGGAAGTTATACCCGGAAAATATTATCCTGGAATATTTGCATATTATGATGCTGGTTCAAAATATACATTCCATAACTACTGTATGTATGACACCAGGACTGTTGAAAATCCTCAAGAATGGGATTTTGATCCATGGGGAGGGGAAATCAAAGATTATGCAGGCCACCGAAAAGTCCTTACAGGCAGAGGTTCTATGGGAGCAAAGGGACCCTATGTAGCCTTTCTCAATTCATTGGAATCAATAATAGCTGTAGAAGGAAAGCTTCCCTTCAACATCATTTTTTTGGCCGAGGGTGATGAAATCCTAGGGAGTCCCAGTTACAAATTGTTCGTAAAAAAATACAATGAATATTTGAAAAAAGCTGATTTCAGTTTTTGTCCAACTCTATCAGAAGGTTCAAACGAAGAAGTTTCAATTGGTATGGGACTAAAAGGAATGATTGTTTTTGATTTAAAAATAAAAGGGTCTAAGGAAAACAATGGTCCATCAAATACAGTTCATAGTAGTTTGGGATCGCTAATTAATTGTCCAGCATTTCGTCTTTCAAAAGCTTTAGCATCAATGGTTGATGAGCAGGGGAATGGGTGTAAAATTAACGGTCTAGAGGAAATTTGGAAAGATAGAAAAAAATTAACAAAATTTGAAAACGATAAGATTAGGCTTATATTCGAAAATTCTAAGGGTAAAGACATCAGGGATGTATTACCGATAGGGACAAAAAACTATCAAAACGAAAATTTAGGTAAACAATCAATTTTTGATTTTCTTTATGGACCAACATTTAATATTTCTGGGCTTCATAGTGGGTTTTTAGGAAAAGAATCAGGAATGATACCATTCATAATACCAAGCGAAGCAATTGCTCACATTGATATGAGGTTAGTCACTGAATTGAACTCAGATGAAATTATCCAAAAAATAAGACACCATTTGGATGATCATGGTTTCCAGGATATTGAGATGGAAATCTTCTCTAGCTTTGATTACACCCATTCACCTTTTGATGAGATATTTTCTGTAATTGAAAATTGTATAAAAGAATCTAAAAAGATTCCGATACTATGGCCTATGCAGGGTGGCGGAGGGCCAT
>PBWC01000055.1 GCA_002729095.1 Methanobacteriota archaeon | reverse complement strand
TTCAACCTTCTTTTCATTCAGGAGCCTGTGTAACATAGCAATACTTCTTCTAAGGTAGAGAACATCCTCTTCAAGATTAACTAAAGCCTGTTCGGCTTTAAGCACACTATTTTTAGCGCGTCCAAGTTTGTGCATTGAAAGGTATTTCTTTGCTTCCATTATGTCGATTTCTGTAGCGGCCAATGAATTAGTATCTTCGCCTACCATGCTTTGAACTATGTTTTCAAGTTGCGATGATGCTGAACGAATCTCTCGAGAGGATTCTTCGCTAATCGTATTTGATTGAGGTATTTCTTGCTCTTCAACAGCAGGAGCTTCTTCGACTTCAGGTTCTACTATTTCTTCAACAGCAGGAGCTTCTTCGACCTCAGGTTCTACTATTTCTTCAACTACCGGAGTTTCTTCTTCTGGTTCTGATTCAGGGGTTGAATATAATTGGTCAAATTCAATTGCATCATCATCAATATCCTCTTCAATATCTGTGACCACACTCGGTAAAGGATTGGTATATAGTTCATCAAATTCTATTGTGTCTTCTTCGGATTCTTGCCCAGGTATGGCAATATCTTCCACATCAATATCATCAATTTCTTCATCAGGCATCGTCTCTCACCTCCTCATCGCCAAGAATATTATCCACATTCATATTTTCAAACATGTTTGAATCGCTAGCAGATGGTTCATCGAAAATCTCGCTAAGGTCAATACCGTCGTTGGCTAAGTCGTTAAGTAATCTTGCTGGATCACTTAGGTCTCTCTCAATTCTTGTAGCCTTGATTTCAATATCGGTTAAGCGTCCGTAGAGGCCGCCATAAAGTGAATCTGCTCTTTTAACTAAAACCCAAACTCCTAATGTAACAATACCAACGTAGCCTGCTAATGAAACAACATTGGCTCTATCCATCTCAAATTGAGGAGGTATTCCAATAACGACTGCCAACATACCAAATAATGGTAGAGAAAGAATTACTCTCAATTGACGTCGACTATCTGCAAGTGCTTGGAAATGATCAGCATATAGAGTAGATACGCCCTTTCTAGCTCTTTGATAATCTTCGTGAATTAATCGGAACTCATCAGTACTATTCCAAGCCATTCGCCATACAGTGAGAGCCGCAATAGCCAGTACAAGCGGACCCCAAAATAGTACATTGATTAGATGGAAAGCGAAACCTAGACCAAGAATACCAGAGTAAACTGCGAATAATCTAAATTTCTCATTTTGTCCGGTTAATCTGCCCAAAATCAGTGATAGAAGTGTGAAAACTATGAATGCAACAAAACTAGAAGACTGGTCAGGAGACCATGAGTAAACTTCGTCTTGATATACAAGTCTGTCATTCGCTACAACGTTTTTAGACAACAATGGGGCAACAACTTCAACAACACAGGTACCATCTACTGATTGAGCCCACCAATCTATTTTATTGGTGGTTAGTTCCCAATGAACTGTCGTTTCATTTCCAGAATCGAACTTAATAATTGGCATAGGAGAGGAAGTTATTGTCGAGCCAGAGCAATCAGCAACTACCTCAAAGAACAATGCTGTAGCAGTTCCTTCATTTCTAATAACTGCACTCAGTGTTGAGTCTGTACCTTCTTGGAGGGTGCCTTCACTAATCCAAACCCTCTTCACTGTAGGGTCAGCATATACATCAAGTTCGAACTTAAATGACTCCTCGTCAAATATTGTGTAACCAACGTTCTCAGTTGGGTGGAACAATCTAAATCTCAATTCCCATCCATCTTCAGTTAGGATGTTTTGCTTGTCAGGCATGTCGACTAATATTTCAATCAGTTTAGGATTCCATGCCTCACTCAAAGGTAGTTTATATCTTGATTCAGGTCCAGAACTAGATTCTCCACAATCAACATTAATTAATGGCAAAGGATAACTAGATACTGAGCCATTATTCTCTTCAACCAGAAGTGTGAAACTCCATGGGTAATCAGCTTCATCAACTAGAGGATTAGTATTGAAATCGAATAGTCTTGTTGCTTGACAAAGTTCGATTTCATATTGAACTGATGTCGATGGACCTCTAGGAATATGAGAATACATCATGTTTACTGGGACAGCAGAATTGTCTTCTGGTGGCTTCAAGGTATAATCACTAATCTTGAAGAATCTAGACATCACCAAGGTAGTGTTGAGATATTCTACTCCTTCAACTGAACTATCTTGAGGAGTAACAGTTACCACGAGGAATGCTGTTAAATCAACGTCTGGACTATCTTCTACTCCTACAATATCGAATGTAAAACTGACATTTTGGTTACGGATTAATTCTAATTCACTGGGACCGTTAACAAAACTCCATTCGTTGCTGTAAGTTACCAATCCTGGCTTGAATATTTCATAGTTCAAGTCGACTGTTACATCTTTATTGCCAACATTAACAATTGTCGCTTCCCAAGTTCTGTTGGATTGTCTACTGAACTCCATTTCCATCGGCCATTGCTTGACATCAAGCATGAACATAGGAGAAATAATTAATTTCACTTTGGCAATACCCGCAGTAATATTAGAAGACGGGTATGCTAGACGTATAGTCAAATTATGAATTGAGCCATCTTCTAAGCCATCGGCTTCATCTAAGTCAGGCACAATCACCGTCACGCTGCCTTGAATTGTTTGATCTTTAGTTAGAGACATAGTTTGTGAATCAGGGACAACTTCCCAGCCCCCTTCAACACTAGACTCCACATCGAAAGTCTCGGCCAAATTACCAAGATTAGTTACTGAGAAATTTACCACCTGCTCTTGCCCTGGAAGTACGCCCATTTGGCTTGGAGCATCTATATCTAGAGAACGTTGCTCACTCACGTTAGCGACTATATTTGCTGAAAGATTGACTCCAGTATCGGTAGAGACCCAAACAGTAGCCATGTAAAATGAGTCTGAATCCGCATCTGCATCCGCACTCATCCTAACTTTGATTGAATCCTCAAATCCAGGAGCTATAAGAATCTGATTTGGTGTTTCGAGGGTGAATTGAACATCTCCTGCTTGAGAATCGTCTAGCCAAATCGAGTAAGTGGCAGGGGCATTTCCGGTATTGGTAACGTATATACGTGTTAGTGGAGTTTCCATTTGAGAGGCGTTAATGGGTACAGTATGATTGGTTGGAGATAATGATGCATTGATGTAAGGGCCTACTCTTATATCGACAGTTTCAACTGCAATCAATAAACCTGTATCTCTATCTTCTATCTTGACATTAACTGGTTGAATGGTGTAAGCAGGTGCGAAAGGATCGGTAGTCACCTTCAAAGTAAAGTCGGTTATGTGGGCATTACCAACGTTGCCTGAAGGAGTGAAATCTGCTACATCCGCAGGAAGGTCTGCAATTATATTAGATTCAGCAGTAGTTGTATTAACTGATGTTTTCCAACCGTCGGGCAAATCATCTAGGATTGAAAGACGATAGGAAGTAAGGTCATTACCGGTATTTGCAAAGGCTAGTTGCAGTGATTCCTCAACACCCAAAGGGACGTCGAATGGTCCAACATCTAGTATTTCAGCGCCTTGAACTGTAGGCACACCAATTGTCATCTCGCGGGTAACTGGCGATACCAGCACATTAGGTATTGCCGGGCCGTTTAGAGTAGGTGTTGCAGTGACTGAAATAGTGACTGTTCCAGCTAAAGGATAATCCCCTCTAGGACCCTGAATGCCTAGCGAGGCAACCCCAACATCCCCTAAGTCTAGACCTGTGAAAGTGCCCGGAGATGCTGTAGCATTCCAGCGTGTAGATTCTGAAAAACCGCCACTGTTAAGCGGAGTGAAGGAAATATTGTCAGCAACTAATGTTGCATCAACGGTATTTGGAAGAGCACCATCTAAATTATGTCTTACTTGAACCTCTAGAGGCATCGGGATGTCTACTCCAGTTCCGAGTTGGGCTGCTGTGACATTATCAGTACCAAGTTGAATATGCTGACCATTTAGCCCTGGGTCAACAACAATCACTGGTCTAACTTCAAGTGGACAGCTAGAAATTGCCGGTAGACCTCCGTTAGTAGGAACTGCTTGAACCCACAAATTCAGTACATCTCCTGCTCTGTTGAATTCACTGAGATCCAGTGGCATTTGGATTGGAGGGACTGTGACGTGAACTTCGAAATTCAGGTCATCGGTTTCATTGATTATCGGTGTATTGTTAGTAGATAGTGAAATTGACCAATTCTTTGCATCGACTGATAATCCAGCGCTGAGAGAAAAGGTCCCTGGAATATTGCCAGTGTTAGTAATAGAAGCGCTGAAATTTACTGTATCTCCGGGCGTTACCAATGTTGAGGATGATGGCAAAGTAATAGTGGCTTGATACAATTCCCCTGCCATAACTCTAGCAGAGGTTGAGAGTGTGTACGGTGTCGGGTCTGGATCGTTCTGAGAGGTAAGTACCAATGTAATCGTGTCGACTTCTGATCTTGCTGCCGAAGCAGGAACTGTAACAGGTACTGAAATTGTGTCACTAACACCGGGACCAATTATTGTAGTTGCTACCAAGCCAGTAGAATCTTCCCAGCCAAGTACGCTTGAAATTGAAATATCAAACCTATCGGATGCTAGCCCATTATTGGTGACAATAAAAGTAAGCGATGTTGTCAGACCCGGTTCTGTTGTCCTATCGGCAGGGGTTGATAATTCTGCAATGTAATCAGAAAATTCAATATCCATTTGCAGAGTCTGAATTGTTTCAGTCCAGGCACCAGTGCCGTTGTAAGTCATGGAGGCAGTAAGTGTCCAAACTCCTGACATAAGCCCACTGTTGAAAGTGGTGGAAAGGTTGGAACTAACAGCGGGAACGTGAAGCGAGCCAGGGTTCAAAATTAATTCTCCTGACCAGAAAGTTAGGACATTCGCAGGATTAGCAACTTCTACAAAGGATAGTTCAAATACAGCAGAAATATTTCTAACTCCTTCGTTGATGACTGTAGCATTGAAGGTTTGCATTGCATTTTCAATTCTGGTGATTGGTGAACCGCCTGTTGGTTGAGGAATCGAATGTTCAAGTAGTGTTCCTTTCAAGAAGGGAGGGCTTGAAACATTGAAATCTAATCTCCTCTCGTTATCTGCAGGATTTGAATCTGAAGAAGATGCAGCGGGAGAAACTCTAGCGAAAAGGGTCTGTAAGTCGCCTGGAGACGCTGTCCAAGCAATAGCAACTGGCGATGCTGTGGATGCTGCTGCTAATGAATTTATACTGACTGATCCAACAATCGACTCACCAGCAGTAGGAGAGCCTCTGTGAACCAAGGTAACAATTACTGAACCTGTTGCAGAACCGGAGTTTCCAACGACAATTCTAGCCACATGTGTATTGTTCTCAACAAATGTTTCAGTTCCATCTTGTACTGAACCCGCACCATCAAGTGTGAGAGATACTACAGTGAAATTAGGTGATGCTCTAGCAGATGTTTCGCCACTGGCAGATATGACAGGAGAAATCATTGGAGCCAAGAAAAGAAGAATTAGCAGCGATGCTAGTGTTACGCTGGATTTAGAATTACGCAGAAACTCCACCCCCAGGTGATTCAAAACTATCGATATTAACTTTCTTACCTTGCCGTTTCCACTGGGCAAGCAATTGTTCCAACAGGCGCTCATGCTCAATATCTGTTATGCCCAATCGTCTACGCTCTTCCCAGAGAAGTAACTGCTCAGTTCTAGTCAACAATGCATCTCTGAGGTACAATTCTAGTGTTCTACGATAAGCATCCCTATCAGATATTGCATAAACTATCGTATCTCCAGGCAATTGGTCTGCTCTGTTTTGGATGATGTTTCCAAGAGTGAGTGCTTCATCGTAGGAAAGGTTTCGCTTGTCTAACTCTGCCTGTATGCTACTAGCGATTTCCTGCAGTTCATACTTACCTGGAGCACGCTGAATCTGTTTGAAAAGTCGGCGAGCCCTTCTAGACATACGTACGCCGACCATGGCGCTTCTTGGACAAGGCAGTTAAAGAAAGAATCGGTTGAAAACACAGCATTAAATCATAATGCAAGGATTTTTATTCAAATTGCATAAACAATAGGCTGAAAGTCAATTTTAATAAAATTGGTAGGAAAAAACGAAAAAATATCAAAAAATACCTTAAGTTTAGTTTACGGATTAATGCAACCTTTGATGAGTAAGTTGTAACAGGATTAATTATGTCCGAAGCAATAACACTAGAGGTTGGCCAGTCTGCACCGCGCTTTTCATGCATTGATTCTCAAGGTAATACACATGACATCGAATCTTACATGGAGCAAGGTAAATCAGTAATTTTGTATTTCTATCCTAGAGACTCTACCCCTGGATGTACCAAGCAAGCGTGTGACTTCAGAGATTCAATGGCGCGTCTAAACAACGGAGATTATGTAGTACTGGGTGTTTCCAAAGACTCCGCAAAATCGCATGATAAATTCATCGCAAAGCAAGATTTGAATTTTCCTCTTCTGATGGATGAAGATGGATCTCTACACGAAACATACGGTACCTGGAGACTAAAGAAAAACTATGGCAGAGAATACATGGGATGTTCTCGCTCAACATTTGTAATTGACTCAAACGGACTAATTGAATGGTGTCGGTACAACGTCAAAGCAACTGGGCACGTTGAAATGCTGACTAGAGAGCTAGGTATCGAGTGAAGGTGAAATTATGGCGGAAGAAATACCGCAGAAAAGCAATCGGATAAATCTTGCAAAAGATAGTGTCGCATGGTCGCCATGTATGCTTGGAGATAACTTTATCCACGGCAAAAATTGTTCTATTGGTTCACTAGCACACATCGGAAGAAATGTATCGATGGGAGATAATTGCCGTGTACAAGGTAGCGTATACATTGCTGACGGATGCATCCTAGGTGACGATGTATTTTTAGGCCCGAACGCAACATTGCTGAATGATAAGTATCCACCTTCTGGGGATTCAAAATATTGGAAACCTGTAACTGTAGAATCAAATGCGGTTATAGGTGGAGGCTCTACAATTCTTCCAGGATGCAATATTGGCCAGTCATCTGTTCTCGGCGCTGGCTCGGTGTTGACAAAAAATCTGCCAAAGAATGAAGTTTGGGCTGGAAATCCGGCAACTTTCGTTATGATTCGGTCTGAATATGAATCGAAAAGAGAACAAAGCAATAGGATGTGAAAAAATGGATAGAAAAGGTGCTGTTGCTGACTTTCTTCAACGTTGTATAGAATATACCGACGCATCAATTGAGCGAAAGAAGGCACGAGGTGATTATGAAGAAATCGATGCTTGGCAATCTTATCGTGAATTTACCGAACACGCATTGATGGAGATAAATACTGGAAAGTTAGATCCTTGGTTTGAATCAGAAGAAAATGAAAATCTATCAAATCCAAAACGGATTGAGGTAGAAGGTTTACCCCACAAAGAAAGAGCCACATGGTTCTCTGGCATTCTTTCCCCGAGACCTTTGGTGCTGGCCTCAACCAAAAATTCTGATGGTGTTGGAAATCTTGCACCGCTAACTTCGGTAATGGCAGTTTCCACTTCTCCACCACTTTTGATTGCTTCTTTAAGCCGTAATAGAGAAGGGATTTATCGAAACACTTACTACAATTTGAAAGATACCAAAAAGGCAATTTTGCACATGATGCCAAGTACTCTTGAATCTGTAAACTGGGTCGATGATGCTGCTTCTCCGATTCCAAGCAATGAAAGTGAATGGGATTTAACCGGATTGACAAAGAGCACCCATGACCCAATGTTAATCGAGCAAGCAATTGCTGGACTGGAAGTTGAATTTGTTGAGGAGATGTCGTTGCCTGATGCTGTTGCAAAATTAGTTGTAATGCGAGTGACACACATCTGGACTCAACTAGAAAAACCACCTCTTTCAGGATTAGATGTACTTTGTCAGCATGGGATTGACCGATTGACTCCAACACCTGAAAACTGGTCTAAGACAGTCTACAAGCACTATGGTTGATTGGGATTAGTTAATTCCTTCCACATCATATTCAAACCATCTTGAAGACTTACTTTAGATAACCATCCGAGTAAATTCTTGGAATTTTTGATATCTGGCAATCTTCTGTTAGAATCACCATAATACCCAACAACTGTTTGCTGTTCAACATCGTTTTTGCCAGATGTTTCGATAATTGTTTTTGCTAGATTGGCAATGCTAATTTCCTCGGTGGAACCAATATTAAATGCATGTCCAGAAAGATTACTTCCTTCAATTCCACTATCTAGTAAACCTGCTTTGACAAATCCATCCGTAACATCATCAATCCAGGTAAATGAGCGTGTTTGTGAACCATCTCCGTGGATATTTAGGATTTCATTATTCAAAATTTTATTGAAAAATATCGATACAACTTGTCCATATTGGTCGCCCAATAATTTAGGACCATAGGCATTGAATGGGCGAATAATCCTAACATCTAAGCCTTCTCTTGCTGCGTGTTGACAAGCGATTTCTCCGAGGTATTTACTCCCACCGTAAGAATGTCTTTGATGTTCTGCAGGATTTGTAAATTGCATCAAGTTGCCATCGGAAATAGGTTGAATTTCTGTTTCCCCGAATGCTTCAGGAGAAGATGCAAAAACATATCTCGCTTCATGAGCCATTGCTAATTCTAGGGTTCTTAGAGTTCCATTTATGTTTACATCTATAACCGAATGAGCCGCTTCATGAAACCACTTAGTCCCATTTACAGCTGCTAAATGATAGATTAAATCAAGACCGCCTAAAGATTCTACAGTGCTATCTAGGACGTCTACATTTCTCACATCACCATGAATAAATTGAAAATTATCTGCATTTAGGATATCTGACAAATTCTCCTTAGTTCCACGAAATAAAGAATCCAAGGCCACCACTAAATGGCCTTCTTCTACTAAATATTGGCATAGAGAAGAACCTAGGAAACCTGCACCACCAGTAACAAGTATCCTAAGTTTTGACATTAAATCACCTATAGATTTCGTTCTAATATTTTCAAAGAAACAACTCCGTCTTTGCGGGACATTTCTACGATATCTCCATCATTAATTTCCAAACATGGATCTTGTTCGAAACCATGCCCATATGGGACATTAAGCAGAGAGCATGCAGGTAGAGTTAACGGGCAGACATCTCTATTTATTATCGCTTTAGGACCTTTACCCGTATACACCAGTCCCATCAAAACATATGGAGCAACTGTAGAACCTGAACCCTTAGGATAAATCAGAATCGTATCCTCAATAGCCTCTCCATCTAGAGGGTGACCAGTTTCTTCTATTACTCCAGTATCTCGATTGACATATCCTAGATATGTTATTGGTACATCACTAACCATTGCCTTACCTATAACGGAGAAATCATTTTGACTTTCAAGTCCAGAACCAGTAATACTTTTCAGGCCTGTTTTGACGGTTTTTGTTGATTCGTGTTGAGGTTGCGATTTACTCTCCAGAGAAGGTGTGGGACCATCTGCTAAAGTTGGATCAAAGGCATGTGCAACGCAGTCTTCGATAGACATAACACTGGTTGGGAGTCTGTTTAATCCACTAGTTAAGTAATGTTCAGCCTTAAGTGAGTTGGTAAGTAAGTGATTGTAATGTTCTCGGTTGTATGGGGTTACTTCGGGACATGTATCGCGTAAAACAACTGCTCCAGATTCCTCCAAAATATCGATACTTCCATCACCTTTGGCCAAGTCATAATTTGCTTGACTAGTAAACACCCATAACCTCTGGTTTGGAATCTTTTGACCCATTTCAGCATAAGAACGAACTGCTGAAGCAGTTCTTCTAATTTCTTCTGCACTTGCTTGAGGGCATCCAATTACGACTAAGTCGACCTTACCTTTTGGTGCTAATTCTTGATACCTAGATTCGAGTTCTATATCTCCAAAAATCAATTCGCCTTGCCAACCACCTTTAGGGGCAATCCAATTCCCATTGCTATCCTTGTCAAGCGGAGGGTCTGTGGAATGTCCTGTAGCCCACAACATAGGAGAGCCATAGTTTGCAGCTGCAGCTGTTAGTGCTTTTTTAGAGGCAAAAGATACATGGTCAGGTAATCCTTCAATTAGGGGCATTGGACCCCAAGGAAGTTTCCAATCAGGTAAAACCTGCTTACCAATCCAATCCCCAAGAATGGACCAATCGGACAATTTCTCTAATTCGCAAGTAACTTTGACGTGTATATTGGGTATTCTATTCTCTTCTAGATGAAGACCCCATCGTGGAGCAAATCCAGTAAGTGCAGTTGCTAAAGCAGATAAGCCAGATTCGCGATTAGTTATCAGAGAAGTCCATGAATTAGAAAAACAAACGGCATTAGACTCTGCCCATGAAGCGATTCCTTGTTGAGACTCAATGCCCCGGTCATATGGTGTGCATGATAGGGTGGCTTCAATTCCTAGTTGCTCGTAAGCATAAATTATCTCGAACTGTTGCTCTAAGAAATTTGGCCAGGCAATATCCATTTCTTTCATTCTTTCCTTGTCACAGCCTGCGGAATTAAGAGTCGTTGGAATAACAACTGTACCATCTTTATCATCAGATAAATCAGAAAGGAATCGCCTCAATCCATGACCCCCAGTGATTACAGAAACACCGGATACGTGAGCATTATCTACCTCTATGAAACCATCAGACTTTGCTGTATAAGCTAAATCTACAACCAATCTAGCCGCTTTTTGACGAGTTGGACCTTCCTTCCCGAGAAGTTGTTCAGATAGCCGATTTGGCAGGTCCATGCTCATGGGAATTGGGCAAGCCTCATGAATCCACCCCCTAGTCAAATCAAAATTAGTCTAATTTTGACCGAAGGTTTTGATACCATTGAGGATGTTAGGCACTATCATGACTAACCCCTCAATACAGGATAGCCAGGCATCTATTGCAGGAGAACCTGCACATGACCAAAATAACAAAAACTACCCTCCAATAGGTCATAGAAGCACGGAAAGCATTTTCGAAGATAATGAAAATCAATCTGTGACAACTAAAAAAAGCGGTAAGAAAATTTTCGTTACTGCTCAAATAATCTGCATTATAATTGCATTAGTAATGTCGGGATATGCTGTTTTCCTAAATGAGTCATTAGATTTGCAAAATAATTCTTCCGAAAGTGGAACTGAAATTTTAGTTAGAACTGAAGGAAGGACTGCAGATCATATTTGTAGTGAGGGTGGCGCTGATATTTTCATAGGTAATGATGAAAATTCTAATGGAATATTAGATGAATCCGAAATAACCTCTACGACTAGAATTTGTCATGGAAAAGAGGGGTTATCTGGACCTCAAGGTGCGCCAGGGCCTAATGGTGAAGTCGGGAAAAGTAGTATCATAAATACCACTGAAATTGATAATGGGAATCTTACCTGTAACTTTGGCGGATTATTGATTCAAACTGGAATTGACAATAATTCTAATGGAATACTAGATTCAAATGAACTACAGACAGAACAATATCTATGTGATGGACAAATTGGTTTTAATGGACAGAATGGTGCTGATGGTGCATCAGCATTAGTAGAATCAAGATCACCTCCTAACTACCTCTGTCAAGATGGAGTGATAATCGATTTCGGAGTTGATGACGGCAACGGCAGAGGTGAACCAAATGACGGACTTTTACACCAAGACGAGGTAATAGACTCACTGCAAATTTGTACTCATCCACTCTCTCATGGCCCGATTAGTGATTTTACTTCTGGAATAACAAATGGTTTATCCAACTCATGTAGTTCAATGGCATGGATTGAAGAAAAATCCTTACTTGTAAGCGCTGGAAGTAATGGAGCGAGTGGTTGTGAACTATGGACTAGCATGGCGACATTGGATTCCACATCTCAGCTAGTCGACATCAATCCTACTGGAGATTCTATTCCTGGTCTATGGCTTGGTATGACAAAAATTGGCAATGATGATGCGTTGATATTTTTTGATGCGGATGATGGGATAAATGGGCGAGAATTATGGATTAGTGATGGAACCAACTCTGGAACCCAAAGAATCACCTCATATGGCGGGTCTGGAGATGGCTTGACTTCTAATTCAAAGATTGTAAAATGGATGGAAGGAGTAGTTTTTACTAATGCTAATGATGAGTTCATCTGGAGTAATGGAACAGTTACTGTAGATTTATTCGATGCACCATTCTTTTCTACAACCACTCAATTAATTTTAGACCAACAAACCTCTGAATTATCGTCATATCACTTATCCGAAATGTGGCCAACTGATGACGGTATTTGGCTATCAGCATTTACAGTCAATGAGGACTTCGAGATGCATTATTTATCTGCAGAGGGGGAATTTAAATCATGGGATCTAAATATTCTTGAAGGCAGTATGCCGGACTCTTTTACTAGTGCAGCAGGCCGTAATGTTGTAATTGCCGATGATGGATTTAATGGCCGTCAATTGGTAAAACTGAATGACGATGGAACTCATGAATGGTTAACTTCTCTAACATTGCAAAGTAATGGAGCACCAACTACCTCAGTTGGTGAAAAGATGGGACTTAATGTGATTGGAGACACTGTCTTATTCGATGCACAGACAAGTGGGGTAGATACTACATTGTGGTCTTATAATATGACAACTGATACTGCTCTAGAATTATCAACTAACATATTGGCGCCTGGAGAAAATTCTGGAGCCTTGTCAGTAGACGGTAAGATTTGGTTTGATTGTGTCACTGCAATTAGTGCGACTGAATTATGTTTCAGTGATGGAACGATTACAGGAACTAAACTTGCATATGAGTTTCAACCTGGAATTAGTAGTTCTGACATCAGAGAAATTGGCAGTGTTGGTGAGGACCTGTTTATCATTGTTGATGGCGAAATTGATGGCACTGATACGGGACACTGCTTGTGGAGATTCAATACCGATGCTATGGAAGCAAGTCTGGCATACGACCCATGGGCTGGCAGTGGAAATAATTCCCAAACTGGCACCTATGGAAACCTAGAGGTTTCAGATGAAATTATTTTCATGGTTGCCAACAATGGATTAACAGGACATGAAATTCATTCATGGAGCCCTTCTTCGATAGGTAATGCGTGGCTGATTTTGGATTGATTATTAGTTCGATCAATACAATAAGAACAAGATATACCAATTACGTAGTGTTCAGACTGTTGATCTTCTAGCGTCAATGGATGTCGGCATGCAAAACATTGGGCAACATCGGTTTCTTGCAATTTAGGATCAACCGCTACTCTTTGGTCGAAAACGAAGCAGTCTCCATCCCAATGATCACCACCGACTTCTTCAAAATACCCTAAAATGCCTCCTTTCAATTGTTTTACATTGGAAAAACCAGCATCCATCATTACAACACTGGCCTTCTCACATCTAATTCCACCAGTACAAAACATGACTACGGGAGTATCTTTGTATTCATCTGAAATTTCACTTACAGCCCTGGGAAAATCACGGAAGGATTTGATATCTAATTCCATAGAATTTTCAAAAGTTCCAATTCTGCACTCATAGTCATTTCTAGTATCTAAAACTAAGATTTCTTCTCCGTCATCTAGCAATTGTTTGAAATCTGTGGGAGTAATTTCTTGACCAGTAAACTCTGCAGGTTTAATGTGGTCAAGCCCAATAGAAATGATTTCTTTTTTTAATCTAACATTCATTCTATTAAACGGCTGATAATTAGTTACTGATTTTTTTAGAGTTATGTCTCTAAAGCGTGAATCTTGTTCGATATAATCGATGTAAGAGTCAATAGATTCAGCCACACCTGCTAAGAAGAAATTAATTCCTTCATGTGCTAATAATATGGTTCCCTTTAGATTTAATCTGGAACAAATATCACGAAATGGTTGTCGAAGGTCATCCCTGTCTGGAAGGTCAACAAATCGATATCCTGCGATATTGACTATATTTCCGTCCATGATTGCGCGTACATCATTTTGCTTTTGAGCCCATCGTTAAATCAGTCTCGCCAATCATGTCTAGATGCAAGTGGCCTTCTCCACCCTTGACCAAAGGCACGACTAGATACTCTTGGAGCTGGGGACATTTGCCACCTCTTGTGCTCGTTTCTTTCTAAACGTGTCAAAACTTCGAGCACTGTTTTTCTATCAAGGCCTTGGTCAGTCATTGCTTCTGCGTCCATGGATTGCTCAATATGTAGTTTCAGAATTTCGTCGAGCACTGGATATGGGGGGAGCGTATCCTCATCTTTTTGGTCTGGTGCAAGTTCAGCAGAAGGTGGTTTACTGAGAGTTGATTGGTTGACAGGTGGAGTATTACCACTTGATTTAGCCCTTGAGTTAAACTCTTCAGCCATTGCATAAACCTGCATTTTGTAGAGATCGCCTAATGGAGTATAACCTCCTGCCATATCACCATAAAGTGTACAATATCCCTGGGCTAATTCTGATTTATTTCCTGTTGCAACTGCCATTCTTCCTTGGGAATTTGCATGCGCCATTACAATCAGACCTCTCAATCTAGATTGGATGTTCTCTGAAGCAACATTGTAGCCACCAGTCAACATTTCACCAATCTGTGCATCTAAAGTGCTGTGAAGCTGATCTATCGATTCAATTTTGAACTCGATGCCCAATGACTCAGCTGTATATTTGGCGTCATCTAGAGAATGCTGAGATGAATATCTGCTGGGCATGGCAATACCTAGAACATTTTCTGGTCCAACTGCTTCTGCAGCGACACAGGCAGCAACAGCAGAATCAATTCCTCCAGATAGACCAAGAACAATCTTAGAAATGTTTGACTTACGGCAATAATCAGATAATCCTGTAACTACCGCATCGGTGATGTCTTCTATCAAGTCAGAATCTTGTTCAAAACCGTCATCATTAGGTGTAATTATTTTTAATTCTGAGTTGCCAATCTGCAGTGAATCGACAGCGTTTGATGATATCCATTTAGCATTGGCAGGATTATCGATATCAATCAATAGAACCCCTTCTTTCCATGATGGGGCAATTACTACTGTACCATCTGGCCACGCAGCTAATGAACAACCATCAAACAGTAAGTCGTCATTGCCTCCAACTTGATTGGCTAACAAAAATGGGTGATTCAGAACCTTAGCAGCGGTTCTGCATACTTGGATTCTAGTTCCAACTTTGTCGGCATGATAAGGTGATGCTGAAAGGTTAACAGTTACATCAAGTTCAATTCCTTGTCTAACTAATTCGGCTAGATTTTCAATTGGGTCAATTCCATATTCAGAAGGAGTCATTCCGGCTGCTTGCCAAGCATCCTCACAAATTGTAACACCTAAGTCTAAATCTCCAATTGTTCGGCATATTCCTGAGCGATTGGACGCTTGGAAATATCTCGTTTCATCAAATACATCATATGATGGTAAAAGTTGTTTTCGAGCTACTACTCTATTTGTATGCTTGCCGTTAGGATGTGAAGATAATGGCCCTGCACGAACAACACCATTCCCAGGAAGTTGTCTTTCACTAACAGGGGATACGGGAGTTCCTACTAAAACTGGAATCTTTACCGACAGCGAACTTGCTTGATGTTGTGACATTTTTATGAAATCGGGTTGTAATAAAAGATCTCTAGGAGGATAACCGCTAATTGCTAGTTCTGTCGATACGGCTAGTGACGCCCCATTTTCATGTGCTAATTCACACAAAGTCTCAATTCGACTTGCATTTCCTGTTAAATCACCAACAGTTGAATCTACTTGTAACAGACCAATAAGACGAGACAAAGAAATCACCTAATCAAATTTGACAATCTCGCCACTTTCGTCTTTGTACCACCATTCATTAGATTCCTTATCATGGTACCACCAGTATCCATCAGATCCCATTACCCAATCAGATTCTTCTTCGGCCTTTACTTCTTCTTGAATACCAAGAGCGGAGGCTGCTGCTGATAAAGAAGCGGTAGGAGAGATACTTCCCTGCGAATATTCTTTTACAGGTACTGATTCTTCTTCCTCATCATCGTAATAATCATCTTCATCAATCTCTGAAGAGTATTCATCCCAATCATACTGAGAGCGCGAACCTCTTCTCGTAGTGGCCTTCTTAGCCCAAAGAAGAGCTGTGAAAATAATGGAAATGAAAATTAATCCAACTGCCGAACCAATTATTGGATTTACATCACCGAATAATTTCTCGGTAAAGGACTGATCTCTGGCCGGCCTGACATCAATTGTCGGACCCTTAGCAGTTTCACCATTCTCCAGTTCAATTTCAATCCATTGTAATCCACTTGAAGTTGGAGCCCAATCTAAGGAAATTAAGCCAACTCCTCCAGCAGGAATCTCGACATTTGGTCTTTGTATGACCTCTTTACTACCGTCAATTCTAGCGACAGATACAACGGCATCAACATTTCCGTCTAATGAACCGACGTTGTTAACAATAACTTTCACAGATGTGGACTGATCTACTTCAACTAGTAGTCTGGTGTATGATACCGCTGATGTTTCGAGTTCAAATTCTGGTTTCAACCATTCCATATCCCATTGACCGACCAAGTTACCTGCAGGAGTTCCGCCCATGCCTAAGACGTCATTGTCTGCTAAATCTCTTCCATCGATTTCTATGAACAATATCATACGCCTCTCAAGCATAGATTGTGTAATATCTGACAAGTCAATCTCAGCGTATACTTCTAAATTCAAGCCGTCTATCTCATCACCTTCTAAGGTCATTGGTTCAACGCCATTTCTCATGTAGTCGCCCGTTTCAGCATCTTCTACCCACCAAACTAATTGTAAAGAATCTACATCTAGACCTCCTTCTTCGTCCAATGCTACACGAACTTCATATTTTTCAGCCTTAAGTATAGCATTCGGTCTTGGATTGAGAATTTCAACTGGTTCAGGACCGGTACCATCAATCAATATCCAACGAACACTTGATTGATCAGTAGCATCCACACCTTGTCCTGTGATACAACTAACCTTCCAAGTAAGTGAAATTTTTCCGGAGACTAACGGTGCTTGCAACTCGGTAGACCAGAAACCATTTTCCGAGGTAACTGTAGTAGTCATGCCATTAAACAATAAATCAACATCACAATCAAATGTCGGTCTAAGCGTTGATTGAACAAATAACACTTCTCCTCCAACTTCAAATGTGCTTCCTGGCCCCATTCTAGCCCCGTCAGAAACAATGGAACCTTGATTCAGGTAAAGACCAATACTTTCGTCGGGGATAGCAATCTCAGCAGAGAATCTCCATCTAAGTTCAGGATACGATTTGCTCGCTGACTGACCTGCTCTATCAACAACTGTAAGACTAGGTTCTCTACGAGTATCTCCCAAGTCGGGTAAAGTCCATTCAAGATGGAATTCAATCCTTAGAGTCAACTCGGTCTCATATGGCCCTGCTATTCCATTAACCCCCATCATTTCACAATCGTCTACTACTAGGTGAATACTTGTCGTAGTACAATTACCCGTGTAGAAATCCCATGAAATCGGAAGGGTGTCACTACCCTGTTTAGAAGCAAGTTCTACTGTCACTGTAGATAAATCAGAACCTCCATTAGGCTCGCTCATAGATACTTCAAATGCATAGTCAGTCTGTGGATGCAACCAATTCTTCTTACCTCCGTCCCATGAAAAGGAATTAGAAGCAATTGTTGGAGGACCATCAGCATTTAGTTGATACATGAAAAGATGCTTTCCAGGCTCATCGGTTCCATTGTCTTCCAATGGATGGCCTGCAGCATCACTGCCTGTCAGATAAACTGCAACCTTGTCGCCCATACTTCCCCCACTATCATCGATAAGTAGTGTATATTGACCGACTAGTGCAGTCATATCGTTAGGCATTAGAATCGAAAATGGTTCATATTCTCCCGGACTTGGCATCCCGCTGAAATCATAATCATTGAGCCATTCTCTCCAAACCATAGCTTCAACATTAGAGGGTAAAATAGGCTGGTCTGTAATTTGAATTTGTACCGTTTGGGTTGTTGAGGGAGTTCTGTGATCATAAGGCGCTACATTGCACCAATAGACCGAAGGACTGACTGAATCTGCAAAGAATACTCTTTCGAAAATAGCCTCTGAGGTTGTACCAGAACCGTTCAGAGGAGTGACTTCTAACCTCCAAATTAGTTCACCATTGGTAAATGGTACTACATCTGTAAAATTCCAAGTATCCCCGTCCAGTGAAGTTGTATTGGCAACTAGATTTGAGCCGTGGAATAATTCAACTACTGCTTCTCCAGGTGCGAACGACTCATGACCTTCAAGTCCTTCAAATCCTACATCTACTGAAATATCCAATTGTTGACCTGCTGGCAAATAATATTCATCACTAGGCAACTCTCCCATCGAAGTGTAAAATGTAACACTCTTCAACTCCAAATCATTTTCATAAGCAATTGAATTTCCAGATGTTGAACCCCATGTATGTATTGCTGGGATTGAAATTACTCCGTTAGCCAAAACCATCCTAGTCGATGCTATCATGTATGTTTCATCATCCCAGCCCGGTTCGATTCTAAATGTGATTGCGACATCGACAGTAGAACCTGACTGAGAAACGTTAAGCCAATTGGTAGGATGTAATTCAATCAAACTTGAATCGCCTTGACCAATTGGAGTTCCTCCTTCAATCGGAAGTAACCAAGTTGCATGATTAATTTGCCCAACAATATCTAATCTCGCTAATGCTGCATTAGAAGAGGTAACTGAGAAAGAAGTATGCATTGTGTGCCATCTTTGACTTGGAGTTAATACAGCAACTGGATCTTCCATGTAAGAGTTAGATATTGACACATCGCTGGATGTGTTGACTCCGTTTAGCGTTACTAAAAGACCTCCAGATGTGTTAGAGATAAATTCCAAAGGAACCAGATGTTGTCCTGCAATATCGGTTAATCCAGAACGGGCATTGTTTATGCCTAGAACAAATAGTGATTGCTCGTCAGCATCCAAACTCATTGATATAGGGTAAGGTACTGACAGTCCGGACATTTTCATACCGCCTGTACCTAATACTTCAAACTCGACTTCAATGAAACTGGCACCTAAGAATCCAACACTTGAAGAGACGCTCGACGCTGCAAATTGAAGATTCGCCAACTGAGTATCATTGAACGTTATATAATCTGATTTCGCATTGTCATAAGACCAATTATCGATAATTTGATTTCCGATCTTAACATATAATCCAGACATTGTACCAGTTTCGGCCATTATTCCAAAAGAAAAACTCTTGATATCATCTCGGGGAATCCATGCTTTTGTTGACGCTGAGCCAGATATCCCTGGGTTAACTGCAATTATATCTTGTCCATTTTGGAATCTGTCTTGCCAACCCCATGAACCAACTCGGGAATCACTACCGCCCCATTCAACAATTCCATCTAAGCCAAAATCTATTGCAGGCTGGGCAGGGAACTTACCACTGTTTTTGGTAAACTGGAAATAATTGATTTCCATAGTTTGTTGTTGATCGTCGTGAATCAT
Source organism: Methanobacteriota archaeon (assembly GCA_002729095.1). GTDB lineage: Archaea > Thermoplasmatota > Poseidoniia > Poseidoniales > Poseidoniaceae > MGIIa-L1. Next base: position 21,006 of record PBWC01000055.1, on the reverse strand, counting down.
TCTAAACTGCGATTTGTAAATTGGAGAGTCTTGTGAATAGGTAAAAGAAGAAGGCATTGAGACATTTGTCCAATTCATCATTTCTTCGGTTCTAACTTGTAAGATTCCATTGGTAATTGAAGCTATACCTGTAAGTTGGTCGACCGGAAGAAGAGAAACAAACCATGGAGATGTGACTGTGCAATTACCAGTACTTCGATAGCCGCCGCCAGAAATAGGGACCAGTGAGCCTGGAGTATTACAGACCGAATCCCAATTCTGCTCACCATCGTTGCTGAAAATTGTTGAATATGAACCATCGCCAGAAATTGAATGTAAAGTAGGGATTCCTTCGCCTGTCAATGAACCTCTAAATTCAAGTAAAACTCTAATTTTAGGATACATTTCATAATCTATCATGTTTAGAGGAATCATTAGGTCATTGCTTCCTTTAGCACCAAGAATTTCTGTTCCAGAAGGCGTGATTATTGTCCAATTGAGAAAAGACCCACTTGGGATTTCAACGTCTAAATGAAGAGGTGCATATGTACTTCTGCTAACTACCTGAGTTGAACTAGAGTCCCAACCAATTGTAGGACTTGTCCAATTTGACTCGGGAGGAGAGGCTAGATGAACGTCATCGATAAACCAATAATCACAGCAAGTACCTGAACCATAGATTTGAGACATTCTAATTTGAGTTGTAGTATGTAATGCTGCTGCAGGCAATGTAGTCGTCCACTGTTGAGCAGTGCCACCAATAGTTGCTCCGGAGAAGGTTTGAACATCTACCCAAGAACCTGAAACAGATTTGTACTGTACCTTTAGGTCCTCGCCACTGTCAGCTTCTTCTCCGCATGAGGATGAGCCCTGCTTGATCCATGCATGAAGCGGCATACTGTTAGCACCTGCAAGATTCAATGATGGAGATGTTGCATGTTCAGGTGTGCTACTTGCCTGCGTTTTCAGTGATCCACCGCTGGATCCATTGTAGCCGCACGGGTTGGATGTATAATGTCCAACATAGGTTCCACTAGAAACTGTCCATCCTTGTAATCCAGTATTAAAATCCCAAATTGTTCCCGCAGTTGTGCCCGTTAAAGAACCTGTAGAGGTGACTACAGTTCCATTTTTTATAGCATCATTATTAGACCAAATTGAATCACTGTCCCACGTGAATCCATACTGCTTTTGCATTACTGCAGGAGCAATGTCAAGTTGTAGATCGGTAATTGGTTCCATTGAAGGAACATCAACCGTGAAGCCAGTATTTACTTGGTTATCGCCATTAAGGCCAACGAAAGTTTCAGCACCTACTGCGGTCATGCTTGGTGTTTTGATATCGGTCAATTCTTCAGAAATAGGCTGTTTCGCCAAAATTTCACCATTCATTTGCAATGGGCCAATAAGTATCATTAAAATGGCCAAAAACAAGGCACTACGCCATGAACCACTGGCCGACATAGCACCCCGTAGTAATGGGAGGACTTCAAACATACCCTTAGAAATCAATTTTAAGCCTCAGTGTGCCAAAATNTTANNATTNNTTNATTTNACAACTTTNNCACGTNNTCAAGGGTGAGGTTCAAGACAAAAACCAATGTCGCAGGGTTATGCCTCAGCCAAAACCCGCTGGTGAATTNGATGCAGTTTCTATGGAAAATGCATTACTGGAAACATGGAAGGAAGAAAATGCATTCAAGTCTTCTATCGATTCAAGAAGAAACGGCGCTCCTTTCATATTCCTTGAAGGCCCTCCAACCGCAAATGGGAAACCTGGGATTCANCATGTCGTGGCTAGAGCCTACAAAGATCTTGTATGCCGATGGAAAGCCATGGAAGGTTTTCTCGTCGAGAGAAAAGGCGGTTGGGACACTCATGGACTGCCAGTAGAAATCGAGGTCCAGAAGAGAATGGACTTGATGTCCAACGAGGCCATAGAAGAATACGGAATGGATAATTTCAACAAAGCGTGCAGAGAATCTGTATGGACATACGAAAGTGCATGGAGAGAAATGACTGAAAGAATGGCTTACTGGGTAGATTTAGACAACCCCTATGTCACATTAGACAATGATTACGTTGAATCATGTTGGTGGGCGTTAAAGCAGATGTTCGATAAGGGCTTTTTGTATCGAGGACACAAAGTATTACCTTACTGCCCACAAACAGGTACTTCTTATTCCAGTCATGAAGTTGCACTTGGCTACAAGGAAGTTGAGGAACCTTCTGTATATGTAAAGTTCAAACTAGTCGATGAGGATGTGAGTATCCTCGCATGGACCACGACACCATGGACATTACCTGGCAATGTTGGACTGGCAGTAGGACCGGATGTAACCTATGTTAGAGTTAGAATTACAGAAGACGCTGAAAACTGGCAAGGCTCTGGTGGAGCTTCTGTTGGTGAAGAAGTGATACTTGCTAAAGATTTGATGAAAGAAGTTCTAAGGCATAATGTAGAAATTGTCGAAGAAATGACTGGAAGCCAACTAGTGGGTCGGTCTTATGAACCTCTATTTCCAGGTGCTGTTCCAAGAGGAGATTCTGAGTCAGGCTGGACTGTTCTAGCAGCAGATTGGGTTACCACTACCGATGGAACTGGTGTTGTACATACAGCAGTTATGTATGGTGAAGATGACTATAATTTAGGTATGGAAGCTGGATTACCCGCATTTCATACTGTTGGAATGGATGGAGCGTTCAAAGAAGGAACTCATTCGCAATTAGACGGCAAGTATGTTAAAGAATGTGATCAAATAATTATCAATCTACTATCTAGTCCAAAAGGCAGTAATGGAAAAGGTCCTGATAGTGGATTACTATATCGTGAGAAAGAATATCTGCACGATTATCCGCACTGTTGGAGAACTGATCATCCTCTACTNTACTATGCCATGGATTCTTGGTTCGTGAAAATGACAGCTGTTAAAGAAAAATTACTCGAATTCAATGATGGAGTTGAATGGGCACCTGACTGGGTTGGAGAAGGAAGATTTGGTGAATGGCTTCGCAACGTAAAAGATTGGGCAATTTCTAGAGAAAGGTACTGGGGAACACCCCTTCCTGTATGGAGAAGTGATGACGGAGAAATGAAGTGTATCGGTTCTATAGCTGAACTTCAAGAAGAAGTGGCAAAAGCCGAAGCAGCCGGAATCAAGAATCCTGAATGTCCAGATGATGTTGATCTTCACAGACCTATTGTTGACGGATTTACATTGCTTAGCTCAACTGGCAAACCAATGAATAGAGAGCCATTTGTTATGGATTGTTGGTTTGATTCTGGGTGCGCTCCTTTCGCTCAATGGCATCATCCATTCGATGGGGGAGAAACTTTCGATGCTTCGTTCCCTGTTGATTACATCTGTGAAGGTGTAGACCAAACAAGAGGTTGGTTCTATACTCTTCTCGCTGTTTCCACCACNGTATTTGATATGCCAGCATATAAGCGATGTCTAAGTTTAGGATTAATCTTAGATGCTGAAGGGAAAAAGATGTCAAAATCTAGAGGCAATATTGTGGACCCATGGGACCATTTTAACCGAGAAGGTGCAGATGCAACACGGTGGTACATGGTGACCGCTGGCGCTCCATGGAGCCCATTGAAATTTGATTCTAATGGGGTTAGAGAAACCTATGCAAAGATGTTTTTGACTCTATGGAATATTTACAAATTCCATGCTGATTATGCTGCACTGGATGGTTTTAATCCCGAAACAGATAATCTAAAAGTTTCTTCAAGACCAGAACTTGACAGGTGGATTCTTTCGAGATTATCCAGTGTGGCTAAATCATATCACAATGATTTTAATTCTTGGAACTTCCATAAAGCCTGTCGAGATTTAGAAGACTTTGTTGTCAATGATCTTTCGAATTGGTATGTTCGTAGAAGTCGTAGAAGATTGTGGGATGAGGCAGAAAATAATGACAAGTTAGCCTGTCAAAATACCCTACATGAAGTATTGACAACTGTTTGCAGGCTAGTCGCTCCAGTTAGTCCATTCATGGTCGATATTATCCACCGAAATTTGAATGGTAATTCGGTTCACCAAGCTGCATGGCCTTTAGGTACACCCGGTGCATTGAAAGGTGCGACTGCAGATAGTTGGGATGAGAAAGCTGCTGAAGCAACAGCCCAGTTACCACCTCAAGATTTAGTCTTAGAAGCAAACATGGAACTTGTTAGAGAATTAGCCGAGACTGGAAGAAGAATCAGAGTTGAAGCAGGTAGAAGACAACGACTACCATGCGGTGAAGGTTGGATTGTTTCTGGACCTGACCTTTCTCAATTCCATGAAATTTTAGCAGAAGAATTGAATGTGGAAAACATTGCTATTGAACAGGATTTAGATCGTTTCCAACAAATTGAATTGGCTCCAAATTTTAGAGCCCTTGCACCTAAAGCAAGAAGTGAAGTCAACTCAATTGCTGGTGAAATAAAGAATGCAGAAGACCCTGTTGCCATGCTTGAAGCGATTAAATCTGGTAATTGTGAAATCATGGGTGTGAAAATTGAAGAAAATGATGTTGAGATTAGAAGGACTGAGCGTTCGGGATTTGCTGCGTCAACTATTCAAGTTGGACAAGGTGAAGATGCTATTCAAATAAGTCTAGTTCTGGACATGAATGATACGCCAGAATTACTTTCTAAAGGTCTGGCCAGAGACATTACCAGAAGAATTCAAGCAAAGCGTAAAGATTTGAATTTAGAAATTGAGGCAAATATTGATCTCGAAATATGGATGTCAAATGCACCTGAATTATTTGACGAGGATAAACAATGGATTGTCAACGAAACAAGAACTGCTGGGGTAATATTCCATTCAGAAGACGATGAATTGAGTGATGATTGCGACACATTCGAAGTTGATGGTACGACTGTCAGTTTCACTGTCAAATAACCACACTGATTATCGACGCATTCAAACGATATCAAGTGTAGGCGATTTCATGCGCCGAGCGTTGTTGAGTGTGGCATTAGTTCTTTCAATGCTGACTGCTGGATGTTTTGGCGAGGGCGAGGCTCTAGTAGATACCGAAGTTGTAGTGCCCCTGTGGGACAATTACGAACGGATTGACCTGCAAAGTCATGAAACTGAAAGGATGTTCGTTTCCATTGACCTAGCAACAAATCAATCCACTAATTTATCTTGGGCAGTTTTTGATGCATCTTATGGTGGGAATTGTTGTGAACATTATCTTGCCACGACCATCGAAGGCCAAATTCTAAACATTGGAGGAGAATACCCTGTTTGGAGCTTTGATAGAGGACATGTTTGGGATACATACATCCCTGAAGTTCTTCCTGCAATAGGACAGTGTGTAACTGCAATTCCAACAAATCCTGGCCAAGAAGGATTGGGCGAGGGGAGTATTGTTCAAGCAACTAATGGGGATATTATTTCTATGTCTTGGTATCCGTATGTTGGTGGAGATTTAAAATTGGATAAATTCTATGCGATACTATATGATGACTCAGAAGACCAATGGAAGTGGTGCTACAACCGTCTGACAGAACCATTCTATGACCGCTCATGGCAAGTTGAAGTAATAGGTCCAATTCAATCTTCGATGGGAAGTGGTGACTGGGCAAGCATAGTTGTCTCAAACTTCTGGCACCAAAGCCTAAATGCGGGTGGACAAATTAGTGTTGATGGACTTAATTACTACCCCTTCCAGTTTCCCGGAAGAGATGGAGGAGAGCCTGACATAGAGTTAGATCTTGATTTCACTAATGCATCATTATCCAGTTACTATGATGTTAACAAGCCTCACAAAGAAATGCGTGCTTTCCCTATGCCGAGTGGTGGATTGATATTCCCTAGTTACTACAATAATGGTAATGCAGCTTTCATGGATACATCGTTGTCTTGGAATGAATTAGCAGTTCAATTCCCTTCAGAATATTGTCAAATTGATAGTTCGGGTGCAATACATTGTGTGGTAAATTCTGGTACCTCTTTCACACATTACAAATCAACTGACGGTGCGGTTTCGTGGGAAAATTTCACCTATGACATGGGCGATGTTGCTACACAAATCGAAGAATGGGAATTTCAAGCAAATGGAGAATTAGATCTCTTCGTTTTGAATGTTCGATATCAAAGTGCCGCAGGGCCTGATGTAGACACGGTTTATCACGTCAGAGGCTACTCAGAAAGTATGTCTCCTGATACATTGACATACATTGGTCAAGGAGATCTAGATTCAACATCGGGTGCAGGAAATGACATCAGATTCGATTTCGCTTCTCTCGGGATACTCAATGATGGCGGCGTTGTTGTTGCTTATCATGATTCAACCGACCCTGATCCATTATTCGCAGTAGAACTGAACCTTCCGCAAAGTTAGAACATTTCAAGAATTTCGCCAAATAATTCTTTGGCATGTCCTTTACTTCTCTCAACGAGTCTCTTTACAATCAACTCAGGAGTTGAACGAGCCAAGTGATTTCTCTTTGGAGTCCTATCCACAATCAATTCTAGATCACTATCTAAGCCACTCGCTTCTATTCCATCAACCCTCAAATCATCACATTTTGCTGCCTTGATTATTGCTGGAGCCAAGTGGGTCACAAGCATCATGCAGGTATCGGGTTGCGAACGTGCAGCAAGGAGCATTCCAGCAATTATTCTGGAACCGGCCCCCGGCTCTGTAATCGCTTCTAGTTCATCTGCCAAAATCAATTTCGGTGTTGGGTCACTGACAACATCTGCTAGTTCAACCAGTGTCTGTTCAAGAGCTCCTGCACTTTGAGTCCCGCCTGCTTTAGCAAGAATATGCAAAGATTCAACCCCGCCAACTCTTGCACTTTCTGCTGGAACTGGTAGACCCATGTGCGCTAAAATACATGTGTGTGCTAGTAATTCTAGTAGGGTGGTTTTTCCTCCAGAATTCGCACCGGTAAGAAGAGCCAATGATTGTTGGTCTTGGCTTTCAGCAGCATTTCCTAACCCATATGTAACAGGGTCTGCCTCAACTCCGAGTAATATATGGCGGCCGTTTTTTATCCAAATACCGTGATCTACGATTTCTGGCATCGAGCAGTTGTAATGCTTTGACCATCTCGCTATAGCGAGCCATTGCTCGCATTCAATTAAACTTCGAATCGCCTCTTCGCACAAATCCTTCAAAGGACCTAATTTTCGAGCCATTGTATAGATGTGATCGGCTTTTTGTGCCTTCAATTTATCTTCTAATGCGCTGTCAATGCCATCAATTATGGCTCTATCTACCTTCGCTGGCCAGTCCGATGTGAAAATTACCGGTGGACACCTTACACCGGTTCCTTGTAACAATTCAGATAATTGATTGGTGGCCTCTTGCATTGCTTCATCAATTACGTGCCCAGTTACTTCTTTCAATTTACGTTGGAAACCAGCACCATCAGATAATGCTTCTAGTAATTCAGCACCACTGAGGGCTAATTTTGCATCATTCATTGCCTTTTCAACTTCCAAATTGACCTGTTTTTGTAGATCTTTAGTGAATGACCAGAGTTCATCTTTTACCTGCTCCGCTTTGGCTATATCTCCTTCATCAAATAGGCTATCCAATAACGAAGGTAATTGGGATAATCCAGAGATAGCATTACTCAGGAGATTGAGAAACTGGTGCTCCTTATCTGTGGTAGACAAAAGGCTAATTGTACTTGACAGACTTTGTAGAACTCTCTTATTATTCCTGAACCAATCCAATGTCTTCTCAGGAATTATTACCTCTTCATTGGGTTTACTTCCTAAAACTATCCATCCATCTGGGGCTTGTGCGGGAGCACCACTTCCAATCCAGGTTACGGTTTTGAAAACGGTGTAATCTTTCCAAGTCTCTCCATCTCCTGGAGTTAAAACTCGACAAAATCGTTTAAGACTCTCACGAGGTTCATGACTTACGACTACTCGCTCATATCTATCGATAGTATTTCTTGGTGAAGATAGGCTTCGAAATAGTGAGTGCAATATTTCTTGGGTTTTAGAATGTTGATTTAGAAAATCTATCGCTTGAGAAATCATTTCTCTTCTGACTGATATATCATTTATCGGCATCAATAATTGCATCCTTTCACGAGTTACCGCTGAGCCTGCGAAACCAGATATTTGTTGGATTAATTTTTGATGTAATTTTACCGCTTCTTTGGTGGCTAAAAATTGACCATCATCTCCAGCGACAGTTCGGGCTAGTGATAATGCCCTTTTTGGTGAAAGACCTTCAATTTCAGCAATCCTACCTATATCCCCAGCCTTAAGGTGATTCATGGCGGCTTGTTCTGAACCGAAATGGTCACAAATTTTCCTAGCCAATTTTTCTCCAACACCGGGTATTAAACTCAGCACCATATCAGACAACGATTGTCATCGGCTTAAGAGAATAGTGCTAAAAATTATGATTTCAGCAGGTTCTAACACCTTCGGTAGATTCTGCATATTCTTGCATTGGAACCTTGAATAAATCATCACAAGATCGCTTGACAATAGGTAAAGTAAGAGTTGCTTCATCCCAATCTATGGAATAACCGCCTACAGATGAAGACGATGGAACATAATCTTGCCCAGTTTGAGTCATGATAATTTGAATACTCTCACCTGCTTGAATAAAGACATCCATCGGCATGAATTCCATATATCCCATTACCTCTACGTAAGGAATCAAATTTAATTGTCCATCTCTTCCACCAGCATGAAATCTGTAATCCATAACAGCATGCCCGAGCCTCATTCCGTTCTCATCTCGCATTTCTAAATAACCGTGTGCACCATTCAGAGTACTTGGAGTTACGGGGATATGGAATGTTGGCATACCTGCAATGTAAATATCTTCTTCAAAGGGACCATAAGTCATAGAAATAGTTGATGATGCAGTCATAGATTCTCCGCTGGGAGCCAAATCTATTCCACTGATTTCGATATATTCAGTATCTAATGCTGGATAAGTAGATTCGAAACGCCAACCTCCTCGATTATCTTGCATCTCAACTCCGAGCGTAGGAGCTCTTCCTTCTCCTTTCAGGTACCAGTCAAACCAATACAACATCTCGTCCGCCCAATCCCATCTTAGTGTATATGGGTAAGCCTCAGCACCTTCGCCTGAAGATTGAGAACTGTGTCCTGATACCCTGTCAGGATAATCATGAGCCCACTGGCCTGCTAAGGTTTTGACCTCAATTCCGGCTTGCTCAATTATTTGATGGATTGGAAATGCCATGTGAGGGTCAACGTTCCAGTCTTGCATTCCTTGAATAATGTAAACTGAACCTTGGTAATTTTGAACAACTCTATCCAAAAATGACCGCTCAGTCCAATAGGTATTTCCAGCATAATCAACCATGCCACCAGTCTGATAGGCTAATGGTCCATTGACATATCCTTCGACATATCCCTCACATAGATTTTGAGAATCTCCTGCATCTCCATCAACGCCAAATGAACCATAGACACCATTGTGCATTATGGCGCCTCTAGCCTCCATACTTCCATTCCTCCACATCAATTCATGAACACCAATCAATCCTGACATAGGAACTATAGTAGCCAAATTTGGATTACCAAATGTTGCGGCTTGCCAAGGTGTGCTGCCATCGTATGACTTGCCAATTAAACCTACTTTGCCGTTAGACCATTCTGCTTCACCTAGCCATGAAACAGCAGCATCAATACCTCTTTGTTCATCAGTACCCATCAGGTCCATACAATGGTTAGAATTGCCTGTTCCAAATACTGAGACTTGTGCTACAGCATATCCGTGAGGAACGTAATTTTCAATCAAAAAACGGCCTAATCTATCTGCAGGAGTTGTTGCAGAAACATCACCGTCATCATAGTAGGGACCAACATCGGCAATTACTGGAACTTTACAATCTGCTGAAACATTAGATTGAGTGAAATCGCAACCCTCTATCTCAGGTAACCATAACCCAAGGTGAACTTCTGCACCTCCAGTCACTCCAGCACCTCCATCGGCAGCAGTAATACTTGGTACTGGTACATATACAGAAATTGGTACTGAAATATTATTCGATCCATTTATTGAAACTCTACTAAAAACATCTGTATCGATGTACTGTAAGTCTGCTCTCTGCCATGGCTCAGGATAGACTTGGTAAACTGAATCCGATTTATCTTCTGCTTCCTTTTCACCAAAACAACCAGAAAGGCTTGCACTTAACATTACAACAAGAATTAGCCATGCGCGCAAGTCCATGACCCACTGGCAGCAACGCTAAGTTTTGAACTCATCGCAAAAATGAACATTATTTTTTGTCAGGATTTTCAGCTTTTTTCTTGGCCATTTCCTCGCGAACTTCGTCCATATCTAAGTCAATTAGCGTTTTTATTAAATCACGTAGGGCGTTCTCAGGTAAAGCACCTGGTTGCATGAAAACACCTATTTCTTGTTTGAATGCTATAGTAGTAGGAATTGATCTTATATTGAATAATCTACCGAGTTCAGGCTGTGCCTCGGTATCGATTTTTCCGAACACAACATCTGGAAATTCCTCTGAGATTTTTTCATAAACCGGGCCATATGCCCTACATGGGCCGCACCACTCCGCCCAAAAATCTAATATTACAAGCTCATTATTTTCAATAGTTTCAGTAAATATTGGCTCGGTGATCTCTAATGTTGCCATGGGATATGCTTCACTATGGGGTCTATCATGTCATCGATTCAAAAATCGATAAGCCGTTTAATTCATGTGCTATGCAATAGAGGGTACATAATGCGCAGACAGATTGTGGCGGGGATGATTCTTGGAATTATGCTACTTGCACCGTGGTCTCTATCTGGAACTATTCTTACTGAAAGCGATATTGAAAAGGCTGGCGCTCGTTCAAATGGAATCGTAATTTCTGAATTATTTATTAGTCCGAATAATCTAGTTTCTAATGAATCATCTGGAAATATGAATATCTATAACGCAACTGATTGGAATGGTGATGGAGAATATGGCAAGTATAGCGATCAATTCATTGAAATTTGGAATTCTGGCACTTCGACTGTAGACGTATCTGATTGGATTTTATCGACCACCAGCGGAAGTCCGCCTTGCCAACTTGCTTGGAATACCAATATTTCTGCAGATCAAAGAATCGTTGTTTTTAGGGCAGATTCAGACCTCGATTTGAGTTACTTTGATGGTGAAACTGTTTCGATTAGCGATGATTCATCCAATTTAATTGATACAATGTCTTTTCCGGCTACAGACTCCAGTTATGGTAAATCATACGTCGAAAATTCAAACGGAGATTTGGTAAAAGTCACTCCTACTCCTGGTTGGGGACCAAATGATAACGGAACCTACACTGTTGGTCAAAACATTGTGAAGTGCTTCAAAATAACAAATACTGACTCATCAAAAGCCTTCCTACTCAAGGGTAGAGTAGTTACAATGGATGGCGAAAATAATGTCATTAATAATGGAAATGTAATGATCAGAGATGGAAAAATCACCGGTGTTTGGGCTTCTAATTCCAACCCTCCAGCAGGAGTGGACTTTAGCGATGTGCCTATTGTTGAAACCGGAGGTACAATCTATCCTGGCCTAATGGATTTGCATAATCACGTCCACTATAATCACATTCCACTATGGGATTTTAATGTTCATCTAAGCGATTCTCAGAAGTCTGAGGAAGGCGGTTATACCAATAGATACCAATGGGGCAATAATTATGATTACGGGCCAAGCATAACATGGATGAAAACCAATATCCAATCCTCATACCGATGGGACATGGCAAGTGAACAGATGAAGTATGCTGAAGTTCAGGCTGTTTCGGGCGGGGTTACTGCAATGCAGGGCTCTCCAAGTTCAGGAACTCAAGCATGGGATAGTATTCTATCTCGCAACATTGAATTGTATAATTTTGGCCAAGATGGAATATCAACTTGTGCGGTTTGTGGTGCTGCCGACGATGATTATACTGGAAGCCATTTGATTAGTCAAAGCGAATCAGGAACACTCAATGCATGGTTTGTTCATTTATCTGAAGGTGTAGACCAGTCAAGTAAGAATGAATTTGATTCCCTTTGGGATAAAGGATTGATACTCGATGAAACCGTTGTCATTCATGGAACTGCTTTGGATTCCTCACAATTTAGTAAAATGGCAAGTGTCGGCTCTGATTTGGTATGGTCACCATTGTCTAACCTTCTGTTATATGGTGATACAACCGATGTAGTTGCTGCTGACCAAGCAGGTGTGAAAATTTCAATTTCACCAGACTGGGGTCCAAGTGGCTCAAAAAATAACCTTCATGAATTGAAGGTTGCAGACATGTGGAATACTAACAACTTAGGCGGTCATTTCAGTAACTACGAATTGGTCGAAATGGTAACATCAAACCCTGCCGATACTACTGGATGGACCCAATTTGTTGGCAGAGTAAAGGCTGACCTTTACGCTGACTTAGTCGTTATCGATACCTTCCATGAAGATCCATATCGCAACTTAATTGAAGCAATCGATGCGGATGTAGCTCTCACTGTTGTCCAAGGCAAGGCTGTCTTTGGTGATGTAGACATCATGCAACAATTACAAGGAGATGACTGGGAGTATGTTAACGGTTCAGGATTCCAAAAAGCAGTTGATGTGACTTCAATGACCGAAGTTGATGGAAGTCAAACCTTTGCCGAAATTGAGGCCGGTTTAGCAATGGCAATGCGCCATGAATATGAGGACATGAAGGCTAATTGGGTTGAATTTAATGGTGATACTGATGAGGAAATCAATGCTTGGCTAAATACCACCTTCGACGGCAAGGATCCGAGTAACACCGGTGTTTCTCAACTCAAAAATATGACGCTAGATCCAATATTTACCACAGGTGATGCTCGTTATTTCGATGTAATAAATCGCTCAACCCATGCAAATTTCCACATTGATCTATCAAAACTATACGATAACTATTACACTGTAGAAATGGTAAATGGGGATAGAACGAATGTTAATGTCCAACTTCCTGATGATGTTCCTAACACTGGCAACAATGGAAATGATAACTCTGGCGGGGACAATACTGTTTTACCCGGACCGGGAGATAATTCTGATAATTCCGACTCAACTCAAATCCCAGATGCTCCTAGCAGCAGTGAAGATGAGTTCTATGATGAAACAGAGGCTGATGAGGAAACCAAACGTCAATTAATTCTTATTTTGGTTGTAATCCTTGTAGGCATGATGTTCGGTCTCTATGTTATCAGCAAGACTGGAGGGGATGATTTACTTGAATCCGGAGAGGTAGTTATAGAGAAGATGTGGGATGAAGATAATCCTGAGCCCATATCTGAAGAGAATTTTAATGACACCTCGGACTCAATCCAAACAGATGAATCATCTAATGAGGAAACAGATGCTACCAAGCAAAAAGTTGCTCGAGCAATGAAGAAAGCCGGACTATCTGCAGTTAGGATGTTTGCCAAGATTGACCAGACATCAGACGGTTTTGTTTCTAGAAGAGAACTTAGAACTGCGATTACAGGAATGTTAAAAGATGAAGTTAAGATGAAAGATTTGGATGCAATGATTACTACTTTCGATAAGAATGGCGATGGAGTAATTAGTCTTGATGAGTTCCTTGAAGAGATGGAAGAAAAGCAACCTGAAACATTTATTCCTAAATTGCCAAAACTTGCTCCTCCTCCTAAGGATGATTAAGCTAAGTCCCAAGTTGGACCATCTGCAGAATCAGTAACTATAACTCCCATTTCATTCAGCTTGTCTCTGATTCTATCTGCTTCGGCCCAGTCTTTGGCATTTCTCGCATTGGTTCTCTCGACTAGTAACGCCTCTACCTCTTGGGCAATCTCCGCTCTTCTAGGGTCTTCTTCGGGTTCAAGAAGAGCAAATTCTCTAGTTGGCAGAATTCCGAGAACGGTTCCAGCGGTTTCTTCAAGCAAATCGACAGCATAATGTGCGAATGCATTCTTATCTTCATCATCGAGATCAGTTTGCAAAACTCTACTTATCTCTCTGACCATTCCTAACACTTTAGCAACTGCTTCTCTGGAATTGAAGTCATCATCCATCGCATTAGCGAATCCCTCTCCCATCTTTTCGAGTAAGCCTAATGATTTGCCTAGAGGTAGAGGTGAGGTCAAATCAGCTTGAGGCAGCGAAACATGAGACTGTTTTGACATATTTTGCAGAGACTCAATATAGCATTGTAGAACCTTATTGTAATTTCTTTCTGCATCCTTAAGTAAGGATTCATTCATATCTATTGGGGAGCGATAATGTGCATTGATTAATGCAAATCGCAAGACCATAGCATCGACTTGCTGAAGAATATCTCTGATAGTCCAGAAATTACCCAATGATTTGCTCATCTTTTCTCCATCGATGTTTACAAAGCCATTGTGGAGCCAATGATGAACTACTGGGCTACATCCAGTGTGACATTCACCTTGGAAAATTTCTGCTTCATGGTGAGGAAATCTTAGGTCATGCCCACCACCATGGATATCAAATTGAGAGCCGAAATGATCCAAGGACATCGCTGTACATTCGATATGCCAACCCGGGCGTCCAGCCCCCCACGGAGAATCCCATGTCGGCTCTCCAGGTTTGGCAGATTTCCAGAGTGCGAAATCTTTGTGATCTCTTTTACCAGAGCCTGTTTTTTCTACTCTTCCTCCTGCACCGGAACGAACTGCGTCAATACTTTGTCCAGTCAAGACACCATACTTTTCTGGTGCTGATTCGATATGGAAATAGACGCCATCATCCGCTTGATATGCATGACCTTTATCGATTAGGTCTTGGGTAATTCTAATCATATCATCGACATATTCAGTACATCTTGGATAGTCGTCTGCTCTAAGGATATTCAGAGCGTCCATATCCTCATAATAGCCTACAATGTTTTCTTCAACTATTTCTCTCCAATCCTCACCGGTCTCTATTGCTCTTTTGATAATTTTATCATCAATATCGGTAAAATTCTGTACATAGTGAACATCATATCCTGAAAATTCCAACCACCTGTGAATCAAATCAAAAGCAAGATAACACCTTGCATGACCTAGATGACACTTATCATACACTGTAACTCCACAAACGTACATCGAGACTTTTCCAGGCTCCATTGTTGTAAATGGAACTTTTTCTCTACGACGGGTGTCGTGCAGGCGTATAGGCATTGGATTCATTCCGTGGAGTCAGCCTTCTCACTTGAAGGTTATACATGATAGCCTCTAGGATTGTATAAAGGCGGAACAAATGAAGATTCACGAAAATGGTGTAAGTGTTGGACCTGTTCGTCTTACTGACTTTGAAATTGCGCGTATAAGTTGGCTTCTACCTGCAGTTACAGTTCCGTTAGCAATGCTTGTGCATATCTTACTAGGGAATGCTAGAACATTTCCAATATTTATTTCAGAATCCGACTATCCTGGTTTAGAAAGATTTATTTTTACTTCTGGGCTATTTTTTGCCGGATTCATACAGACGATTTTTGCTTACCGAATGTGGGCTACTATGAAAAAAAATGGGCGTAAAAAACTGATGCATCTAACCCTAATCTTTGGATTATTCACTGGAAGTAATCTAATGATTATGTCATTCTCTGATATGTATGATCACCTAACATTGCATGTAATAACAGCATCAAATGTGTTTCAAGGTGGAATTTTATGGGCACTTCTTGCTCACATTTCTCTTCCTAATGCGAACAAAAAAGGTAGAAAAGTACGCATTTGGGGAATGATGATTTCTTTGGTTTCATACGTAATCATGACTCTAAGTATCATTAGTGCTGTCAAGGATTTAGAAAATTACGGACTCGAGCAAGATACGATTCTTACATTAAATTCAATCCAATCTGCGATAGATGTTGCTGCAATTGCAGAATACGGATTATTTATCGGTTTAATTGTAGCACTTTATTCATTTGAATTTGACTTCAGAAAGAAATTAGATGAATCAGAGTAATGCATCCTTGAGTGAAATCAGGTGATTCGACATATCGAAAACCTCGGCCTCTTTTTTGGTCATATCTCCGACTTCTATTGCTTTAGCAATAACCTTTGAAGTCGCTTCTGGATGATATTGAACAGTTCTAATGTTTCTAGTTGGATGCTTGCAAGCAACAATTGCACAATGTTCAGATTTTGCAATAACTTCCATTTCTCCAGGATCAGTTACGTGGTCTTGATGAGTAAATAATGCATTTACTTCTCTTCCATCTTGATAGTAAACAGTAGATACCATTTGACTTTGGTCATCAGCTCTAGTTACTTTGCCACCAAGAGATGCAGCAATAATTTGATGGCCAAAGCATATACCTATCATTGGAACCTCGACTTTTCGAATTAAATCAGCAACCTCATCCATCCAATCTTCCCATTGGCTAACGTTACGTCTTGACCCAGTAATAACTACAAAGTCAGCGTCTATGGGCTTATCAACAACTTTTCCAAATCCATAATCAATTCTTTCAGAAGTATGTGGCGACCAAAGATAGATATCTGGATTTTCGAAATGAGAAATTATTTCCCTAACCCCTTCTTTACCAAAGGCTTTCCTTTCAGCCAATAAATCGACGACTAAAAGTTTCATCTTATCCCTCAAACTGCTTCTGTTGCCTCAGTTGAGATTGATTTTTTCGCTTCAATGGCTGCATCATTAGCCTTTATTTGTTCCCAAACTAACTCAGCGATGTCCTTTACTATCATATCTGAACCAATTGCGGAAAGGCCATCAGTAATCATTGTTGAACAGAACGGACAGCCCACAGCAACGGTATCTGCGCCAGTCTCGGCAAGTTCTTTTGAACGGATTACATTGACTCTATCATAGCCTTCATCAACATGCTCTTCCATCCACATTTGTGCTCCACCTGCACCACAACAGAAGGAGTCTTTTCCAGTTCTCTCGGTTTCGATATCAACGCCTCCGATCGCTTTTCTGGGAGCATCAAGTTCTCCTCCAATACGACCTAAATAGCATGGGTCATGATACGTTACTTTACCATCGTGAGTTGGGTCTGGTAGCTTTCCTTCGGATTGCAAATGATTGATTAATTGAGAGTGGTGCATCACTTCGATATCTTCTCCTCCGTAATCCTTGTATTCTTTACCTAGGGTGTGGAAGCAATGTGGACAAGATGCAACAACTTTCTTGACTCCTATTTCTTCAAAAGTTGCTAAATTTGTCTCAGCCAGCATTTGGAATAGATATTCATTACCTGCTCTTCTAGCTGCATCTCCGCTGCATCCTTCTTGCATTCCTAAAATACCAACGTCAAGTCCGGCTTCTTTCATCACATTGATGGTGTCTCTGGCGACTTTCTTGTTACGTTCATCAAAAGATGCAGCACAACCTGCGAAGTAAATGTATTCTGCCGGTTCTCCAACCTTTACGTCAAGGTCAGCAGCCCAATCACCTCGCTCATGAGCAGGAAGTCCATATGGGTTAGAGTCAGACTCGAGATTCTCAATTGTTGCCATTAGAGGCATGACTGTATCTTCGACTTTCTCATCAAATTCCATTCTTTCCATCATTAGGTGTCTTCTTGCATCGGTCAGTTTTGGAACATGGTCAATGTAGATTGGACAAGCCTCTACACATGCATGACATGTTGTACATGCCCAAATTGAATCTTCGCCGAACCTAGCAATCATATCTTCCTCTGGCGTTTCTCCGGCCATTAGTGTTGAATAGTTGTCATTGGCATAGTTGCGAACATCATGAATAATTTCCATTGGGTTTAGTGATTTTCCTGATGCATAAGCAGGACATACATCTTGACATCTAGCGCAAGAAGTACAGGCCCACCCATCAATTAAACTGCGCCATGAAAAGTCTGTATAATTGACAGAGCCGAATGATTCTAAATCTAACTCATCGAGTAACACTGCTTTTCCATTATCTCCAATTTGTAATGGTTCCATTGTTGCCATAGGGCGCATGTCATGGAAGAAAACGTTGGGGAAAGCCATTACTAAGTGCATGTGTTTAGAAAGCGGAATTAGGAATAAGAATGTTGCAATAGCCAGCATATGCATCCAATATGCACCGACCACCATGGCTGAGGTTGGAACAATTGTATTTGCAACCCATGCCCCAATTGGCTCCCATGTTGATGAGACGCCTTCTTCACCAGCCTCGACAAAGAATGATGTAACAGTAATTGTCATAATTAGTAGAAGAATTACATTACCTTCTAACTGAGATTTTCCTTTCAGTTTTTCCGGAGTGAAAACTACTCTTCTTAGCAATGCTGCAACACAACCAATCAGAGCGATTGTGTATCCTGTTTCGACCATTAAATTCCAAGGACCTCTTACGATATCCGGCAAAACATTGTGTGAAAACCAATTGGCTGTTGCTAAGTCAAACATATCGGTTGATAGCATCAAGAATCCCCAGAACATCAATACGTGGATGCCTCCGGCAATTCTATCTTGTAATACCTTTTTTTGACCCAACCAGCCGGTTATTACTTCGGTTATTCTCTTGCCCCAGTTATCAAATCTATTGTCAGGTTTTCCTTTCAAAACTAGCCTAGTAGCTTTGTAAACTTGATATCCAAAAAAACTACCAGAAATTAACCCAATAAAGAGCAATAATACCCATCCAGGAAATGGTCCATATTCCATCAGCAGTGGGTGTTCCATGATATCACCTAGGCGGTACCTAAGTTGCCGATTCAACACAGGCTATTGAACTCACCGTTTCAAAATCAACTAACACTCTCAAATAACAAGGGATATGAATCGGCGAGTAATGGTCGATATGAGTGGGAAGATGTCGAGCGTTACAGCAAGTGCCCCTGGCAAATGCATTCTCTTTGGAGAACATGCCGTGGTATACGGACATCCTGCGGTTGCTGTAGCAATTGAACAACGAATCAATGTCAAAATCAAATGTAATAATTCTAAATCCGAAGATTGGAAATTGGACGGCCTGAAATTTAACCCGAAAAAACACCCTCATATCGAAGCGATTAGACGTCGGTTGTGGCCTGCTGAATTAGGTGCTCCGCCACTTTCCATAGAGATATCAGGACAAATTCCAACTGCCTCTGGTCTAGGTTCCTCAGCGGCATTATCGGTTGCTGCTACCGCTGCCCTGAGAGCGGCTAGGGGGCGTTGGTTTAACAACAAAACAGAAGATAACTCAACCGAGTTTTGGTCTGAAGGATTCTCCAGTCTAATTGAAGATACCGATGTGCACTCGATAGATCAACCAAGTAAATCAATTAGAACTGGTGATAATGGTCGTAAGATTCGTCACCTTTCTGGAAAAAATGCTGTTGATTTTGACGAGTGTGCACTAGTAGCTCATGCCGTAGAAGCAATCGCACAAGGTGGAAGGGCGTCACCAATGGATTCTTCCACATGCAGCCACGGAAATGTTGTTGTGATAAGCGATTGCATTGAACAAGAAATTGAGTGGCAATACACTAGAAAACTTAGCACTCCTGAAGGAGAGCGTGAATGGCAGATTCATACTGTCTCCGCACCCGAAGATGAAGTATACCTAGTAATTGGAAATACGGGAATCCATGCGCCTACATCTACACAGGTAGAAAAAGTAGCAAAAATGTTAGAAAAATATCCTGAAAGAATGAATGAAATTGAAACCATCGGAATCATTGCTAGAAGAGGAATAAAATCATTACTCCTAGGAGACTATGAAGCAGTTGGACGCGCTATGTCTGAAAATCAATTGATGCTTCAGAGTATTGGGGTTTCTAGCCCAGAATTGGAAAGACTAATTCAGGCAGCGATTCCAACATCACTAGGTGCTAAATTAACCGGAGCAGGTGGTGGAGGATGTATGGTTGCATTAACTAGAGACCCTAAAGCAACTAGCGAGGCAATTGAACTAGCAGGAGGGAGAACCATAATTTCTAAATTTGGTGCTAATGGATTAAATCTAGATGAGGGACATAAAGCATTATTTTGGAAAATTTGAGTTCGAAATTGTTTTTTTTTATATGCTTTTATTTATATACCTCTTATAAGTCGCTTATAATATGACAACAGATGAAGAACGTCTAACAGTAGTAAATGTAGTAGCAAGCACTAGAGTTGCTGAAGAACTTGACCTCCCAGACATCGCAATCCAATTGAATTGTGAGTATGAACCTGAGCAATTCCCTGGTGTTGTATACCGTGTAACTGACCCAAAACTTGCAATCCTAATGTTCCGTTCCGGACGTGCAGTTTGTACTGGTGGAAAGGATGAAGATAACATCCACACCGGTATCGATAGAATGATTGCAGACCTACGTGGTGCTGGAATTAAAACATGGGACCTGAAAGACGTTGAAATTGAAGTCCAAAATATGGTCGCTACCTATGCACTTCATTATCCTGAAGATTATGATGGTAATGACAAGTTCACTGGCGAGCCACTTGCCGGTGTACCAAGAAAGTTGAATCTAAACAATCTAACCTTCCACCTTCCTTTCGACAAGGTTGAATATGAGCCAGAACAATTCCCTGGTCTAATTTACAGACTCGATTATCCAAAGGTTGTCTGTTTGATATTCGGAAGCGGAAAGATGGTCATCACCGGCGCTCGTGCCAAAGATGAGATCCTTGAAGCGGTTGAAATAATTAAAGATGAGCTTGCTGATCTTCTTTGAAGTAGTAAAATTTGATTTCTACTAGAGAGAAGTGTTCATGTCCTATACATGAACTCGCTATACTATGCGGAGGGCTATGGCGCGCCATGTAATTGCACTCACGCTGATTGCTTTACTTTGTACAACCACATTATCTCCTGTTATTACGACATTTGATTCAACAACAGATGTCAATGAAACTAGTAGAAATTCTCAAAATTCAGCAGATGTCCCTACGTGGAGAATTGGAGACAAGTGGAAATATGCTGGTTCATTCGACCCAACACAACTAGTTATCGACGCTGGTGTTGAGGCGACTGTCGGTGAGATTAATGGAGATGCTATGGCCGAAGTTCTATCTATAACTGAACAGAATGTTGACGGGCAAAATACAATGGTTTACACCTTGAGAACCTCAGCAAATTTTGATAAATCTGGAGTTTCTTTAGAAGGATTT
>PBWC01000054.1 GCA_002729095.1 Methanobacteriota archaeon | reverse complement strand
CGAAGAATTGGAATCATTAGGCAGAGATTTAGATTTAATTTCAAGATATGCCGATTCGCCGTACCCCAGAATTCGATATGATGAAGCAGTAGAGACTCTCCAAGGCATGGGGGTCGAAATTGAATGGGGACAAGACCTTGATTATTCGAAGGAAAAAATTCTAACTCAGGATTTCGATGTTCCTCATTTCCTAACTCACTACCCTAAAATTGCAAAACCATTCTATCATAGAGTAGATCCTGAAGACGAAAAGTATGTTCTATGTCATGATTTATTGGCTCCGGAAGGATATGGTGAAATCATTGGAGGAGGAGAAAGAACTTGGTCTGAAGAAGAGATTTTATCGCGTATTGATGAAGAAGGAACTCCCAGAGAACCATATCAATTCTATATCGATACTAGAACTTACGGTGGAGTTCCTCATGGGGGGTTCGGATTAGGTGTAGATAGAGTATGTTCATGGCTTAGTGGTGCAGAACATATCAGAGAAGTAATTCCTTTCCCAAGAGATTCAAGAAGAGTTACGCCATAGGTGAAACTATGTCTAAGATTTTCACACTGGGCTGTGGTTTAGTGGGTAAATTTGTTGCCAAAAAATTAGCAGAAAATGGTAATCAAATCACTGTAATTGATTTGAAAATTCCAGATGAAGTCGCCAGTGATCCAAATATATTAACACTTGAAGGAGACGTTTTCGAACTGATTGATTCGATTCCAAAAAATCAAATCATTGTTAACATGCTTCCAGGTAGAATTGGTGATAAAGTAAGACCAAAATTAATCGAAAATGGCCATCAAGTCGTTGATTTAGCATTCACATTAGAAGATCCTGAAATTTATGACAAAATTGCTCAACAAAATAATTGTGCCTTGTTGTGGGATGTTGGAATTGCGCCAGGCCTATCAAATATGTTAGTTAAGTTGGCTGAAAGGGAAATTGGGATTCTAAATAAGGTACATATTAAAGTAGGTGGAAATCCATCAAGACCAGATTCAAACTGGTCTTATATGGCGCCTTTTTCTCCTTCCGATGTAATTGAGGAATATACGCGCCCAGCTAGGATTGTTAAAAATAGTGAAATTATAACTGTCCCAGCGTTATCTGAAAGACATTTAATCAATGTAGAGTATCATGGCGAGATGGAAGCATTTCTAACAGATGGGCTAAGAAGTGTATTAACATCTTTTTCTGCCGAAGAAATGAGAGAATACACCGTAAGATGGCCAGGACATATCGATAAATGGATTTCCGAGGGTGATAGCCTGGATGAGTTAGAACTTCTGGAACAATGGAAGTTTGATGAGAATAGAGATGAGTTTACTTGGCTAGAGGTAGTTGCTAGTAATTCGGAAAGTAAGATTCGCTGGATGGTATATGATTGTGGAAAAGATGGAAGTAGCTCGATGGCTAGAACCACAGGTCTAGTCACCGCTGCATGTACCATTCTATTTCTGAATAGTGGGCCATTAAACGGATGCGGATTAAAAAATGGAATACATCCACCAGAGAATCTATCATTTGATTCAATAGATTATATTGTTGGATATCTAAGAAAAAATGGTGTTGAAATAATTAAGACTAGAGTATAATTTCTCCGCACTCGGGACACTCTATGCCAGGGAAAAAGTCACCTAACATAAATCCGCACTGTGGGCAAAATGAAACATACATGTAGTAGTCATCAACCGAAGACATAATACTTGCTAATGCTTGAAATAAATAAATATTATTTTTTCATGAATCTCTTGATTTTTTCTAATACTAATGCAAGGTCTTTTTCTCTAATTACTTCATCACAATACTTCAACGGTTTTTCGTCCCAGGGATTGAAGCAAATCGAAAAACCAGACTCTTCAAACATACCGATGTCCCCAGCCGAATCTCCAACAGAAGCGGTTTTATTTTTGTCAATACTATATCTGCGTTGAAGCATATTTACTATTGATCCCTTACCGTTCATTTGAACTTGATATCTTCCAAAATCTTCAATCAAAAAATCATCTTTATATCCACTACCAACAAGCCAGCCATTGGTAAATACTGAAACCAAAGAATCACGGCCCTGAGAATATTTTTTTGAAGTAAACCTATCTATTCCACCCCACCGCCTTTTCCAATTAGATTCACTCGGAAAATGGGCAGCAATATCTCTAGCAGTTTGTTGCAGCCCTCCGCTAACTATTGCCACTTTAGCGCCATCATCAATAAGACCCTGAATTAGCATTTTCCAATTCTTCATCATTGGCATTCCTTCCATATAAGCTCGTAATTCTCCATCAGTAACAGGTTCTTCAGACGATAATCTGCTTCCCTTGATCAATGCTATATCCAACTTTATCCAGTCCCACTCGTCAAGTAGTCCTTGGTTATACAACTCAAAGGACTCATCATTGGATAATCCCATTTTATCGTAAACAAATTGCCATGTCGATAAATGATCTACCAAAACCCTATCCATGTCTAGACAGACAAGATAATCATATTTTGACATGATAAAACCTCATCTAGACCAATCGTACTGAGACTGTATTTGCTCGACCTGCTTACCCATTATATACAATATCAAAGCCACCATAATAGCAAATAATCCAACTAGAGTCATAGCAATTGTCGTTAATGTAACACCTATGGAAGTTGTATTCAATTCACTAAATGTGACGAGAACATTTCCTGACAAATTATATCCTAAAACGAATAATACAATTCCTGGAATACCAAATAAAAGTAAAGGGTGCTTAGTCTCTAACATCCAGTAAAATAATTGAGCAAATCTTGATGCTGATGCAAGTGACTCTCTCTGAGGGAGACGGATTGATTTTTGTAAACGGGTAACTCTAACTGTTAAATCTTCATCAAGATCTAAAGCGTTAGAGAGGATACTAGTTTTTGACAATTCGTTCAGTCCTTTTTTAGATAGTACCATGTGTGAGAAATCTATAGAATTTAGTACTAACTGATTAGTATCTTCGATTAGTTCATCTTCCTCAGAAGTAAATGCAATGAAAATATCCCATGACTCTTTGGAACGATTCTCAACAATCGGAAAATCACTCAGCTTCCATTCATCTGAAATTTTAATAACTAAATTGGTATAATCTAGACTTAAATCTGAATCTAAAATATATTTTGATAAATCTTGGCATGACAAATCCGATTCTATAGTATATACTGGACACTCAATCTCTCTAGCGAGTTCAATGGTTTCATCTTCGGATCCTAAATCAAAGAATATTACCTCTTGAGAAATTTCCCTGGCTCTAATAATCAATGAAATAATTTTCAACTCAAGATTGCGGCCGATCAAAATAATCCGTTCGCCCGTTTTCTCCATACGCTTGTCACAAGGTTTTGGCTTTCAAACCTATGATTAAAAAATAGTAAAATGTGTCATTTGCTAATCTTTCTGACCCTGTACAAGTATTTTATTTGTGAACTTTTAGGAATGTATGTGTACAATCACTGGAATATAGGGGTTGTGATTCCAGCGCGAAATGAAGAGGATTTTATTTCTAGAGTTTTACAGACAATCCCACCTTTTGTCGACAACGTAATAGTGGTTAATGATGGTTCAACAGACTCAACTGCTGAAATTTGTCAACAATTTTTAGACTCTAGCTATGAATTGTCAATATTACAAAACTACGGTGAAGGAGTAGGTTCTTCGATAGATAGAGGGCACCAAGAGTTACTAAAAATTTCACAAAAACCATTCATCAGTGTAGTAATGGCAGGAGACGGGCAAATGGACCCATCGGATATGGAAGCAGTCATCAAGCCAATCATCGAAGACAAGGCCGATTATTCAAAGGGCAATCGCTTCATTCACGAAAATGGAACTGGGCAAATGCCAAAAATTAGGAAGATTGCTAGTATAATTTTATCATTTTTTACTACCTTGGCATCAGGCTTGAGAATTTCCGACCCCCAATGTGGATATACTGCTACTAGTTACAAGATTATTGAAACATGGGACTGGAATAATTCTTGGAAAGGTTATGGATATCCAAATTATTGGATAATAAATTTGACCAAAAACGCGTGGAGAATCTCTGAAGTTCCGGTAAAATCTATTTATGGATTAGAAAAATCTGGAATCAAAAATTTCCCGTTTTTTATCAGTGTTGGAACTATGATGTTAATTCAACATCACAAGAGAGTTTTCTCTAAACTCTTTTCAAAAGACGTCAATCCACATACGATTCTAGCATTTGTTGCTTACATGATTGGTTGGATAGTAATCATACCTAATTTGAGCACGGACCTGGAAAGAGAGTTCATCGACAGAGGATTGCCAAGTTTCATTTTGATAATCCTTGCTTGGAGTTGTGCACATGTTTTAGATAGATTATCTGTAAAAGTATCCCAGGAGTTGAAACATAATGCGTAGAATCGATCGTAGGAACAACCCAAGAAAAGCTCATGTAAGGCATATTTTGGTCGCAAATAAACCACAAGCCAGAGAAATTCTTGAACTTATTCAAAATTCAAAAAAACCACTGAAAGAATTCAAGAAATTAGCTAAAAAATACTCTAACTGTCCAAGTGGAAGTAAAAAAGGAGACTTAGGAGATTTCATCGAAGGTCAAATGGCACTAGATTTTGAAAAAGCTGTATGGGAAATGGAACCTGAATCGACACCTGCTAAATTTGTTAAAACTCAGTTTGGATACCACATAATCTGGGTACATTCAAAATCGGCATTGAATAGTTAATGGTGGGCGTACCAAGATTTGAACTTGGGTCCAAGCGTCCCAAACGCCCGAGTATAGGCCAAACTAACCCATACGCCCGTAGTCCTTGGCCACAACTTCATACCTATGAAGTTCACTCAAGAAATTGCCACATTTCTGAATCAATTCGGATTATCAAGCCTTGAGATTCAATCTCTTCAATAAGAGAGTCTACTTCTAAGTTGCAACCTCTTTCTATAAGCTTTTTTTGAACTACTCCGCGCCTAATTATTCCCTGTTCATCCGCAGAATTTTTCACTAATTTTAATGCATTGAATGGACTTAAATCAGACTCGAAAAATGAATTATCAAGCGATAATTTTGATTCAAGAAGTTCTCTTAACTCAAAAGGAGTATTAGCCAAAATGACCTTGCTTCTCAGTTCATTAGAATCTTTAGCAGTATCGACCACTTCTGTTTCAATCGAGGTTCTCTGGCCACAATGAGGACAATGATGTCCTATACTTTTTCTTCCATGACAGATTTTACACGCTGAACACCTAAGCACTAGCCAAGACTCTGCCATGTGGAACTGTCAATTCGAGAGTTTTTCAATTTGACCTACAAACTGAAATCTGAATTTCCACCGCCTCTACGACCGCCTGGTCGCAAAGCAGGGGCTGCTGGAGCCTTTACATCCACACGCTTCTGCTGATTATCAACTGGGACAGACAATCCACCTCTAATAGGACCTGTAGACATCTTTCCTCCGAAATTAAGTGAGTTAGGTAAAATTAACGCAGCCATAGCCACTCCATGATGATCAGCTCCAGCAGTAACCTCGTCTACGGCAACATCGAAGGAAACTACTTCTAAATCCCTACTTGCAAGTCTTCGCTGGAGATTTCTTCTAAGTAGAAGTGATGTTTCTTCATAGTCAAGATCTGTCGAAATTGTGGCAACTACTGCACATTCATCTCCTTCAGGAGTGACACATGACGCCCATGCAGCACCCGCACAAGCGCTGCTTCCATTGTAAGCATATGATGTTGCAATGTGACATTCCACTAGAGAACCCAACGGTAATGCTCGTGGAGGTGTTGCTTCAAAATTCAATGGCAGCATTGCACCTTTAACCTCAATTAGTCTAGTATCTCCTAGACCCATCTCAACTAATCCCTGATCATATGCATCTTCTGCATTTTCTCCCCATGGAGCGACAGCAGTCATCAACCAACCTTGACAGGATTTGCGTACTCTCCCCGGCTTCATGTGTCAAGACACTCGCAAGAGGTTCATGAATAACATGGTCATCCCAGTACATGGCCGCGGGTTCTCAAAGGGCAATTTTACTATTCACCGGGCTATTAATTTTGATATCGCTTATCGCTACCACATTGGATGAGAGAAGTTCAAACAATATTATTTTTGTAGTTATTTTTTCCACATCCGTCATAATATTACTTTGGAAGTTGTTATCAACGCAAGCTAAAACCAGAGAGCAGTATAATTCTGCGCCCATAGATTATGGAGAAAATTTAACAAACCAAAATACAATTAATCCAGTGATTCAAAACGATGTTCCCGACCCCTTAGATCAAGAAATAGATATTCCTCTAATGTGATCATAGAAGTCGAACCGTTTCAAGATTCTTCGGAGCGTAAGTTCTACACTTATACCTCTCCCTAAGGGTATGTCCCAATTCGTTACACTTGTGATAGTCACCATGGTGACAAATGATATTCTTTGGTTTTGGATGTAATTGGTCTACAAACTCTAGTAGTTGTCTTCTGTCCGAGTGTCCAGAAAAACCGTCAATTGTAACCATTTCACAACCAACTTTGACAATCTCCGTCTTGCCATTAATAACCATAGGGACTTCACCAAATCCTTTCTGCAATCTTCTGCCGAGAGTTCCTTCGGCTTGATATCCAACGAAACATAATGAATTTCTATCTTCATGTGCCCAATTCTTGAAATATTCCATCACTGGACCACCATTTAGCATACCGGAAGTAGCTAAAACAATACACGGAGATGTGTCCATCAAGATGCTTTCTCTTAATTCTCGACCTTTTACAGGTCTAAACCAATCACTAGTAAATGGATTCTCACCATCATCTTGGAGAAGAGATTTGCGCAGGCTGCTGGTTAGATATTCAGGATGAGATGAATGAATTGCAGTCGCCTCTTGAATCATACCATCAAGCCAAACTGGAACTGGCTTGACAGTACCAGACCTGAATAACTCGTCAATTGCAATCATAACCTCTTGACTTCTACCTACTGCAAAAACGGGGCAGATCATTTTACCGCCGCGCTGGATAGTTCTAGCAACAATATCCTGTAATTCTTGATTGGCTTCTTGCCTAGATGGTTGATAATCTCCTGATGCACCATAAGTAGATTCAATAACTAAGGTTTCGACTTTCGGGAACCTTGTGTTAGCGGCGTCAAATAGCCAAGACTTCTCGTATTTTTGATCACCACTGAAAACGAGGTTATGTTTTCCTTCGCCAATATGTAAATGTACAGCAGAAGAACCCAAGATGTGGCCAGCGTTTGAAAATGTCAATTTAATGTCAGGGGAAATATCTGTGGTTTCTCCCCAATTGACATCTACTACGTGCTTCATACATGTTCGGATATCCTCCATGTCATAAGCCGGACTTCTTCCTTCAGCACCGCTAACTTTAATGTAATCTGATTGTAATAAGAGCATCAAATCACGGGTAGGTGGAGTACAATAAACGGGTCCACGATAACCATACTTGAATAACACTGGTAACATACCTGCATGGTCTAAATGTGAATGAGTCAGTATAACAGCATCTATCTTTTCTAATGGCATAGCTTCTGGTGCTGTAAAAAATGGCATCGGGTCGGTAACTGAAGCAATGTTTACTCCAACGTCAATCATGACTCTCGATTCATTAGTAGTTACAAAGTGACATGCACGACCAACTTCACGGTAAGAACCCAATGCAGTTACTCTGGCCCAAACTTGGCCTGGACGAGTTGGTCTGTGCATATTCAATCCGAAGTCCTTGAGAAGTTTTCGTCGTTCTTCCGAATTTGCATTCCTATATCCTCTGATATCATGAACTGTTTTAGAGAAAATCGGAGGAGTTCTCTCAACTATCGGTATCCAACCTGTCTGCTCACGAATCTGTTGAACATTTGCACCTCTTTTTCCAACAGCCTCTCCTGGGTTTTTACATTGAATAATTACCTCACAGAAACACCCATCAAAATAAATCTGAGTTAAATCAGCTTCTTCTGGAATAATAGATTCGATGATAGATTTTGCGTCAATTTCAGATTTCATAATCGATTGATCAGGACGAATCTTTATTTTTCTCTTGACTTTTTTTGCAATTTTCCCAACAAGTCCATCGCCTCCACCGAATTTCAAAGGCTCAGGAGTTACAATAGCGATATTACCCGCTTCTAATTCAACCGAATATTCGATAGATCTGGGTACAATTTTGGATATTTCATCTTTTAGTTGCTTGAATGTAAGGCGCATATTTTGACCTCCAAACCTGCATCAATCAACAATGTGTACTAGACACAGAGCAGTGAACTGCAGGGAAAATGATTCAAGATAGTAACTTCTTGATTTGATCTTGGGAAATTTGAACGTAGCCATCTTTTTCAGTGATGACGGCCAAATCCATCCCATTACCGGAGGCCGCATCACGCTGCCCCGATGCATGTAGGGCACGGGCTGCAAGTTTCAATGCTTCGGTCTCAGACATGTTCTCTTTAAACCCATCTTCTAATACACCATACATGTAAGGAGAACCTGAACCTGTGGCGCAGTAAACGTCTGGGATAGAACCTCCAGCGGAATCAATTGAGTAAACATGACCACCATCGGCGTCAACACCAACTATAAGCAACTGAACCCAGTGAGGTCTTCCAGAAAGAATGTTTGCAGTGAGTGTCGCTGCTCCTTTGACTGTCATCGATTGCTGCCTTCTTAATTCAAAAAGTGCCACTTCAGCAGTCAAAGTCCTAGATAGTGATTGCGCATGACCAACCAAACCGGCAGTAGTTAGTGCCAAGTTATCGCCAATTTTGAATAATTTTTGGACACTTTTGTTGGCGATAAAATGGCCCATAGTGGCTCTGTGGTCTGCACCAACAACAACCCCGCCTTTGAAAGTAATACCCACAGTACTTGTTCCAGTCTTCAAAACATTAGCATCCGCATTCATCATATTCACCGCTGTAATCGACACCTATTGAACATTGGTGCGATAAGTCCTAATCTCGATAATATTTCAAGTTCACTAATTGGATTAAGAATTAATACTACAAAAACAGGTCAAATATTATGTTTTCAAGGCCAGCATTATTCAACCATTACGATTAGCCATGCATATGAGGAAGAAGAAGAGTGTCGATAAAGACGAGGCACAATCTTCACTAGATTCTTTTACTTCCAATAATATTCCTCCAATGCCAGACTTAGACAGTTTAGCCAAGGCGGATAAGATAATGCGAAAAGAGAAACTAAATTCCTCATATGATGATACGGAGGGCCTAAACACGTTTGAAATGCCTAGTATGCAACAAGTCAAGCAAACATCTGCTGCTCCGACAGGCCTCGTATACCATGATTTAGAAAAAATGTACCCAAATCCACCCATCAAAGAAAGCAATTCAGGAATGGTAGTACACAGGGCCGTTCTAAATGATATTACAGGGTGTTCAACACTTCTGGATTGGTTAGCTGAAGGTCATGCAAGTATTGTTGAAATGAATCGCCTTATCAAAAGGGAGGTTGAATTTTCATCAGCAGTAAATCAATTACATACATTCATTGAAGGGGATCTTGGAGGTCAAATAATCCAAATCACAGATACTAGACTAATGCTACTCCCACCCGGTTGTAGAGGAGTTAGAGGTATTGAAATGGAAGCTTTTGCCGCCAGTGCGGAAGAACTTGGCAGGCGAAGATTATGATTGAAGAGCAAAAAGTAGACATCCCATGCCCTGTATGTTCTAAATTTGGCGACGTATACATGATTGCACATGTTAGTGAAATTCCATACTTTGGAGAGCACACTCAAGTTACTGTAATGTGTCATAGTTGTGGTTGGCGACAGACAGATTTCATCCCTGCCGAGGGAAAAAAGGCGGGCGGTTGGTCGTTAGTTATTGAAAATGAAGATAATTTAAAATCAAGAGTTGTACGCTCATCATCCTGTACGGTTAAGATTGAAGAATTAGACTTGCAAGTTTTTCCCGGTAGTAGTTCGACTGGTTATGTGTCCAATGTTGAAGGAGTTCTTAACCGATTCTTGAAAATAATTGACATGGTTTTTGACGATTTAAAAAATGACACAGAAGTACATGATGAGGAAATTGCAAGATTGGAGTCGATGAAAACCCGAATTATAAATTTAGGCAAAAAGGAATCAAACAGTTTGACGTTAACGCTACTTGATCCCCACGGTCACTCAATGATAATTGATAAATCAGCTATTGAAAGAGACTTAACCGAGCAAGAACTTTCCGAATTACCGGTCGGACCCGAACCAGCAGTTTTCCAAAAATGAACTCAAATTGAATCTTGAGAGAGGAATTCTTTGACCAAGTGTTCACTAGAGCTTCTTTTTTCGTTCATTTCCTCAAACCATTCCACGGCTCTATCAATACATAGTTGCTTCATTTCTCCAGCCAAAATCTTGCCTGACCTATAATCAGCATTAACCGACTGAAGAAAGTCATCATCGTCTTCAAAAAAGTACATCATATACTGATAAGCAACATCAACATCCGGATTACCGCCCAATCTTCTGTGCTCTTCAACGGTTGACTGTCCTCCGGAATATGCCCGTTTAATTTTCTTAGTTACTGAATCTACACCGTCTCCCAAGAATATAGTTGTTTTAGGTTTACTACTACTCATCTTATCGCCAGTGAGTCCGACTGCAAAATGGTGATATGTCGAAGAAGGTGCCAAAAGCCCCATTCCCCCAAGTTGCCTTTCATATTCCAGTAACTTCATTCTAATCCTTATTTTATCGCCTGAAGTTGCACCTGGAATGTTTACCGTTCCATTTTTAGGATTAGAAATTATATCTGAATAACCGATATCATTTAGACAGGATACAATTCCATCAAAAATTGAATTTAATCTTTGTTTATCCATTCTTCCATTGGGTTGTTGACCCAAGATTTCGGCATTATCTTCTTGAATTGATAGACCAATAACAACGCCGCTCTTTCTACCATCATTAATGTTAAACCAGTTTGTTTTTGCAGCCAGACCTCTTGTTAATCTTAGGTGCGGATCTTGGTCAACTCCAACTGGAACAACAATAGGCCTCAATCCACCATATTCTTCAGTTTGTGGATGTAAGATATCACCTACTTGGACCATTGGAGCTTGTAAGTGAGCCAAATTAGTATCTCCTGAGAAACCATATATTGATTCAAATTCATTCAAATTGGTTCTCTTTCCTAATTGAAAACCAAGCCTCTGTACAATTGGCCTTGTCGACTGGAAATAGACATTGGTTTTTTCTGGATCTAAACCTAAGGCGGCATAGTTAGAGATATACTCGTTTAGAGCAATTTCTCTGCCTTTTTGTAATGAAACTCCACGCGTTGCTTGACTTTCCAAATCTGCAACTGCAATTGTTACATCGCCACCTTGACTTTGAAACCACTTTACTTGCTCTATTACCATTGAATGGCCAAGATGCATTTTACCACTAGGCATTAACCCTGTGAGAACTCCAAATTTTTCTCCGCTGTTTTTCGCATCAAGTACCACATCCAAATCTCTATGAGCAAATACAATACCTCTTCGATGAAGTTTAGATGGATTACTCATTTTCACCATATCCATTGAAGACAAACCAAATTGTTCAATTATTCTAGAATAATCGGTAGATTGGTTACTACTCCAGGGGTCTATCTTCAATCCACCTTCCGCCATAGTATAGCCTCAATTAGTGGGTGGGCCAATCAAACATGAAGCCTTCGCTTCTTACTGCTAAAAAAATGTCATTCTAAGATATATTCTAATTGATTACTTTTCTTTCTTAGCAAGTGGTCCTAGTCCCTCACGCTTTAGAACTAAAAGCATAGTTAGTATTACTCCAACTCCAACTGAAAAAGCAACATATGGAATCCAATTAGCATCTCCATCTACAGGTCTTGGTTGTACCAGCCAAGTGAAAATCAAATCATCTTGGTCAACAAATCTCTTGGACCACTTAAACAGGTCTGTAGTTTCATGAGAGGCAATTGTTATAGCAGCAGTATGATTGTTCCAAAACTCAGAAATTCCTAAAACATCATATTCTCCCTCACCAATTGTTATGTCAACTCTATTTCCGTTAACGACACTGAGATGTAAATACTGTCCTTGGACATGGGTGTATCCTTCTTTTGTATGTCTTTCCGATACTATGTTTTCCATTACCCCGGATTCTGAAGTTACAGAGAAAACCTCTGTTTGATTAATATCTATTATCCATGTCACAGGAACATTCCACCTTTCAGGTATTAAGTTTGAACACTCCTCGGTGATCAACGATTCAAATGAAAAAACGTAATTTTCTCCATCTGGAGTAATTGAGTGATCAATTTGGTAACACCTTGTAGTAGCCCAATAAGACCACGCTTGACCCCATGTTGTAAGCCATGCATTGGCTTCTTTACTGATATAATCTTCAATATCGCTGTCATGTCTGATTGTTGCCTCATTGACCCTTCCTATCCAATATAGATTCACCAATCCACCTTCGTTGACCGCTGTTTCTACTTGTTCTTTAGAACCAACTATTTGTTCTAAGCTGCCTCCTCTCCTACCAATGTTGTACCAATCCCACATATCTAGTGGTTTATCGCTAGCAGAATGCCATGCAGAACTTTCAGTGCCTGTATTATCTCCGTGAACCATGAATCCCTGTTTAGAAATTTGTTCATGCTGAGTTTGCGAAAGACTGTCAGGGGTAAATGTCGAGATTGGATTATCGCCCCACTTATTGGCTACTAAGCGATTTTCGATATACTCCCTACACTCCAAAGCAACAGCACCTGGATCGGTTTGCCAAGATAACCCTTGCATGCCATAACATCCAAACTCATCTCCGTTGTTCAATCTCTCCTGAGCAAGAGAAGTTTTCAACCAGCCGTCCTCTTCCCAATCTGATTCAGCGAGAATTTTTGGAGAGTAAATTAATGAACAAAGTAAGAAAATTATGAAAAAGGTCATGAAGCGAAAACTTCCTGTATAGTTGTACTCGCTCATAACAACCGCTTTTACAATTATAATTTCAAATTTGGTATTTCACTTAAACTCACATCCATCTAAATCAACAATTATTCAGATAACATAAGGCAATAATCAAAACATATAGTCTGACACACTGTAGCATGTCGAATCTAGAAGAGTTGGAAACGGCATGGGAAGATTTGAAGCAATATTGGTATATCGAGCCATTCAAAGGACATTTACCTCGAACCCCCGGATATTCTTTTATCCGATTCATATTTTCTCCAATCATCAGAGGATTAATGCGTATTAAAGGAACTGGTCTCAATTATATCCCTAGTTCGGGACCGACAATCCTAGCATCAAATCATCTCTCACACGTTGACCCTGTGCTCATTATTGCGGCATCACGAAGGAAAGTTAACTATTTAGCAAAAGATGGCCATTTCAAAAATTTCTGGCTCAGACAAATCATGAAAATGACAGGCCAGATTGAAACACATCGAGAAGCTGGTGGAGATCAAGCATTGTCGGCTGCCGCTGATGTATTAAGTTCCAATAATGCACTGGGCATTTTTCCAGAGGGGACCCGCTCAAGAAAAACGGAAAAACCATTTTTATTACCGGGTAAAACTGGAATAGCCAGACTTGCTGCTTCTTATCCAAGAACAATTGTAATCCCTATCGCTTTAATCGGCAGTAGAGAAATGATGATTCCTAAGGAACATAAGTTACCACGATTATGGAAACCGATAAAAATTAATTTTGGAAAAAGAATTACTTGGCTTGAGTGGCTTTCTAGCCCAGATGGTGGCGGAATCACAAAAGATGATTTAATGAAAATGAAATTATTAGGGGAACATGAGATAAAATCTCAACTTGCATCACTCTATAGAAAGTTTACAGACCAAATTATGAACTCAATTGCTGGACTTGGCGCTCCATAATTGAAATACAGTGGAAATAAGAGATTATCGTGCGTAGCGTATACACCCCAGTTGGAATACTAGAGATAAAAGATAATTTTGATGAAAAAAAGTTGGCTTCTGAACTGAGAGGCTTGGAACTTCTTCATGAAATCGTGAATAATTCACCTAACTGGAAAATTGATACCTTTAGTAGTCGCCCGTTTATAAGATCCAATGATGGTTCACCAGAAATCCAAATAGATGTTTTCAATTGTATAACAAATAAGTTATGTCGTGATAATTTACATCTTTCGATTCAAATGAGTATGCGAAATGTTTGCGTAGTAACTGATTTTGCATCCAATGAAGAGATTCCCTCCACAGACGCAATAATTTCAATTGTTTTGCTCGGAAATTCCGGTTGGCCAATCAAACATACACCTGATACATTGGAGGAAAAATCAGTTGGCTACTTCAAAGAAACTTGCGAAATTGAAGGTTTAAAAGATACAAGTATTGGTTTTGAGGATTTTGAAAATTTAGAAATGTGTCAGAGATATGTCGATCAAAAAATGTTCAGAGAATCACTAATTGAACTTGGCAGACTTTCACGATATCTGTATGTCTGCAAAATGCTATCTATTAACTCGATTGCACAATTTATACATCCCGTTTTGAAAAAAATTCCTAAAAATCTCATAACTAAATATCTAGAAATGCCTGAGGAAGAGTATGACATTGTGTTCTTGTCTCAAAGCGTCAAAGATAACCATCAAGTGCTGCCTATTTCAACGTAGTAATGGTGAAACTATGGATGAGTATCTCAAGCTAATCAATCATATCCTAGAAAATGGAGAAGAAAAAGGAGATAGAACCGGCACTGGTACTCTTTCTGTATTTGGTTATCAAATGAGATTCGACTTATCGAAGGGCTTTCCCATGGTTACGACAAAGAAACTTCACCTAAAGTCAATTATTCACGAATTGCTTTGGTTTTTGAATGGTGATACAAACGTAAAGTATCTACAGGAAAATGGCGTTCGAATATGGAATGAGTGGGCTGATGAAAATGGCGACTTGGGTCCTGTTTACGGCAAGCAATGGAGAGATTGGCAAACCAAAGATGGGAAAACTATTGACCAAATTCATCAGGCAATTGACATGATTAAGAATAATCCTAACAGTCGAAGAATTATTGTCTCAGCATGGAATGTGGGCGAGTTAGAAGAAATGGCATTGATGCCATGCCATGCTTTTTTCCAGTTCCACGTAGCTAATGGTAAGTTGAATTGCCAGCTATATCAGAGAAGCGCTGATGTTTTTCTTGGAGTTCCTTTCAACATAGCTTCTTATGCGATTTTAACGCATATGATTGCTCAAATATGTAACCTTGAGCCTGGAACATTCGTTCATACATTAGGTGATGCACACTTGTATACAAATCACCTTGAACAAGCAAAGTTACAAGTTACAAGAACTCCTATGGCGTTACCAAAATTAAGATTAAATCCTGATGTGAAAAGTATTGATGAATTCACATACGAAGATTTCGAAGTTGAAGGATATCAACACCACCCACATATTTCAGCACCTATTGCTATATGAGTTGAGAACATGATAATTTTCATTTATGCTTGTGACCTAAATGGTGCAATTGGGAAAGATGGTGATTTACCATGGAGGCAATCTTCTGATTTACAACATTTCAAGAGAATTACATTAGGAGGCACTATTGTAATGGGTAGAAAAACATGGGAAAGTTTACCAGGTAAATTGCCGGGAAGAAGAAATATCGTAATGAGCCGTAGTATTAGGGATGATATTGAACAGATGAATTATGATGAAGTAATTTCACTCTCCGAACAACAAGATGTATTTATTATAGGAGGTGGAGAAATCTACAATTTATTTATCGATGATGTCAAAGAATTACATAGAACGTTGATAGATACAAAAATTGAAAATGCTGATACCTTCATTACCGACATAAGTAATCTCGGCTTCCATATGATATCTGAAAGACACGTTTCCGCCGGAGAAAAAGACCAATTTGATATGATTTTTCAACACTTCATTCGTTAACTTCTGGTTTGTACTCTGTTACTCGTATACCTAAACGTCCTGCGAGTGCTTCTCTTTTCATTATTTTTGCAAATTTTTTCTCAAAAGCTTTCTTGAGATCTATCTTCATTGCCAAAGAGTGACCCATTAGCAAGATAAGTATGTCAGCCATCTCTTCAGCACACTCAGAAAGAGGTTTTCCTTTGGTGACCGCCGCAGAAAGTTCTCCCAATTCTTCAACTGTTAATGCTATCCTGTAACCCATATCGTGGCCGTTCTTTGATTCAAAATCATGCTTGTGGTGAAATGAAGCGACTTTTTTCATCATTTCTTCCCATTCATTATTTGCCTCAAAACCCATCCATTGATTAACACTCATTCCTTGCATGGAATTCACTATACACGGAGAGAGATAGTACTTTTGATATTATTTCAGAAGCCCAATGAGGCAATCCCAAACTGGTTCAAGTTTATCGTTGGCAGTTGATGAAACCTCTTTGTGGCTAAGGTCAGCACTCGAATCACCTGGCTCCCTACCTGCAGCCCAGTTAGAAGAAATACAAACTGCAACATACGGGATATCTAGTTCTCGTGCAAGCTTTGCTTCTCGAGGCATTGTCATTCCAACCATGTGACCGCCCAATGTCTCTATCGCATCAATCTCTGCTCTAGTTTCAAAATGCGGTCCATGCGCTAACCAATAAGTATAGTACAACTTCTCTGCAGAATCAAAATTTTGTGAATTCCTTAGGATTATTTCTAGTTTAGAATTTATTTCATTGGAAAACGGTTCTGTGACTGAAGTGAAAATTGCATTATCATCATGAAAAGTACTTTCAACACCTGTGAAATCGATATACTGATCTGCTAATACCACCTTTCCAGGCGGGAGGTCAGAGGATATTGCACCCACTGAACAGACAGCCATTATGGCTTCACAACCTGAATCTTTTAGTGCCATAATGTTAGCTCTATGATTGATTTTATGCGGTGGTTTGTTACTCATTTTATCATTATGATGCCTTTGTAAAAAGATTAATTCTTTTTGCTCGTTCCCTTTCTTGAAACTGATACATGTTAAGGGTACTTCTCCCCATTTGGTTTCAGCTTTAATTTCATCAGTGCGGATTAAGGATAAACCGGAACCAGCCATCTGATCTCCCAATGACATCTTGATTAATCCAGTGCCACCTATAATTCCTAGGCGTTGCATGATGATGCCACCTAGTAATCACTTGTCAAACCTACGGATTAAAAATCCAATATTTGTTCAGTTCAAGAGTTTAATCTTTCAATCAAATCTGCTTTCTTACCAGACACTGGTTTTCCAGCAGCCTTCAAGAGTTCCTTCAATTCAGCTACAGTCATAGAATTATAATCAGGTGAATCTTCAGATGACTCCTCTTCAATAGTTTCCTCTTCCTCACTTGATTCTTCATTTTGAGCATTGGATTTTTCAGACTCAGGCTCTAAAGCCTCAGCAGCATCAAGAATTGACGGAGATTCTTCCTCTTCCATTGCTGCGGCAATAGCAGCAGCTTTCTTAGCCTTTAATTCAGATTCTTGTCTTGCCTCCTCAGCATGTATTTCATCAAGAGTAGGTCCTTTTTCTACAACTACTCCCTCTTGCAGTAATTGGCTCTTTCTAATTGCGACTGAGCGAATCGGATAAATTGGCTTTATTGCTTTACGAATATCTTCCTCGAGTTCGCCACCAAGAATTGCTTGTTGTAATTTTGAGTAAGTGTTTTTCGAAGCAAAACCAATCAGAACTTCACGTGTTTTCGAACGCATAACTTGTTTTACTGAGGTTTGTACGCGCTTCTGAGTGATTGTGAGTGGTTTCAAACGAACTAGGAAACCATCAGTAGTAACCACATCAACTACATCATCAATTTTTCCGCGATATCGACGAATTTGTCTCCTAGAATGGTCGGTTTGATGGTGGTGACCTACAAATGTTGTCAGCGCATCTTGGCCAACACATTCCTTAACGCGGAATTTCAAAATTACGTGCATCTTGGTGAAATCGCCGTTGAATTCTTGTAGAGTCATTTGGTAAACTCTACCTATGATATGTTCGTCAGACTCTCCGAGTGTCTCTCCGATGTTCTTGAAGTCCCAAGGGTGACGAGGGGCACGAATAGTGTACCATCTCTTCATCTTCCACTTATCTCTTTGCTTACGTGCTGCTGCACGTGCCTTTGCACTAACTTTCTTCGCTGCCATCGGAATCATCTCGGTATGTCTTGCGGGGGCTACCCCACTTGCAAGTCGCCGACTAACCACCCCTATTTGAAGAAGACTACTCAGTTTTAATATTTTGAACAGCCGATTTACTTCGTTAAACTATTCAATAAGTATTGGTTAGCACTGCTTATGGGAGCACATCACTTGACAATGAGAGTGACGTCTAGTGGTTTAGAGGATGAAAATCTAATTGCTGATGCAATCTCATATCTTATTGGCGATTCTGATTTAGTAGAATTAGAAAAATCCAATTCATATCACGGTTCATCAATATTCTTGATAAGTGCAAAAACTAGAAAGAATAAAATTGCCTTGAAGACAATTTCAAAACTAGGAAAAGAAAATTTAGAAGCACTAATATCAACGATTAAGCAAAGATTAGATGAAAATAATATTCTTCATTTTAGAATCGGGTTAGACGAATTAATTGACGGAGATTTGGTATTGGTCAATCCGGACAAGAAGTCTGTCAAATGCCAAGTTAAATTAGAGGTTTACCCTGGACAATCTGTCATTGAAGAGACCAAATCATTTCTAAATGAAGCTGTTTTACTGGCAAAATAATTTTTAACCGACCTATGAAATTTCACAAGGGATTAAGTATGGAGGGCTTTTACGTTAACCGAGGAGTAGAAAATGACCCATGTTGTAACATCCGGATGTGTAGACCACAAATACCAAGAATGTGTGGCAGTTTGCCCAGTAGAAGCATTTAGGGAAGCTGACACTTATCTAGTCATAGACCCTGACGAATGTATCGATTGTGGCGCTTGTATTCCTGAATGTCCTGTTGACGCTATTTTTGCAGATATCGACGTACCTGATGAAGAAGAGGCATGGATAGACAGGAATGCCGAAGAGTCGATTGATGCTGAAATTGCTGAAGGCGATTCACCGGTATTAGCAGACTAAATCCAACTAGGAGGGTTTCTATGTCAATGGTTGATTTGAATACATTAAGCAACGGTAGTGAGTTAGTAAAAAGAGGCTTCGCTAGAATGCAGCAAGGCGGAGTCATCATGGATGTTGTCAATCCTGAACAAGCCGCCGTAGCTGAGGATTCAGGTGCAGTTGCAGTCATGGCACTGGAAAGAGTTCCTGCAGACATCAGAAGAGATGGAGGGGTTGCTAGAATGAGTCACCCTGACATGATTCAAGGCATATTAGACTGTACATCGATACCCGTTATGGCTAAATCCAGAATCGGACATGATGGCGAGGCTAGGATTCTTGAATCCATGGGAGTAGATATGATAGATGAATCTGAAGTACTTACACCTGCCGATCCATATTTTCACATAAACAAGAAGGATTACGAAATTCCTTTTGTTTGCGGAGCCACCGAATTAGGTGAAGCTGTTAGAAGGATTTGGGAAGGGGCATCAATGATTCGTACTAAAGGCGAAGCCGGCACAGGTAATGTCGTAGCAGCTGTTACACACGCTAGAATTATTGATCAAGAAATTCAACAAATCAAAAAACTTGATGACTCAGGTATTGCAGATGCCGCCAACGTTATCATGGAAAGATACCGAGTATTATCTGACCAGTCTAAATTACCCGGTAAATACGATATGACACCTTTTGGTGAAATAGGTCAAGCAATGCATGATGAGATTTCTGCAATATTGAACGATGTGAAGCAGATGGAAAGGCTCCCCGTTGTTACATTTTCTGCAGGTGGGATTGCAACACCGGCCGACGCATCACTAATGATGCGAATGGGCATGGATGGTGTCTTTGTAGGGTCCGGTATTTTCAAGTCAGACGACCCTAAAACTATGGCAGATGCGATAGTGATGGCTACTGCACATTATGATGATGGTGCTAAAGTTGCAGAAGCCATGGCCATGACTCAAGGGGCTCCAATGGTAGGAGATGAATTAGAAACCCTTGAAATTAGATTAGACCAGCGCGGCTGGTAATACTACTCTAGAGGAGTGTCAACTCCTTCCTCTCCAAGAGTCCACCTAAGAGTTTTAACAACTCCTTGTAGAGCNTTATGAGATCTTGCAGATTCTTTCATTCCGTCNAGATCTCCGGTTTTCCNACATTGTTCATACCANTCNTTCCATTGAACTAATCTCTTTTCAGCCTCTTCAAGCATCTTCTCGATTTCATCCCACGTTCTATTGTAGGAACGATGAGGGGTATCATCTGCTGAAGACATGCGAACAGNTAATCGGATGTAATTNATTATTTTATTGATACGGATAAAATCATCATGATTCTAATTTTTGCNCTTTAAGCGATGTGTTTCGTTTAATGATAACATTATCTCCAATAACACAATTATCAACTACGCAATTATCATTAATTTTAACATTACAACCAATTACAGAGTCAATAATTCTACATTTATGGCCAATTTTTGAATCCTTCATGATTAATGAATTTTGTAAAACCGTATCATTTTCAACTCTAGAACCATTAGATAAAACACTGCCATGATTAATTGCTTNNGAACTAGATTTAGAAAATTCAAACCCATCTATTCCAATTACCCGGCCCTCAGGCATTTTGAAAGGTAAATTTCGACGATCTCTAATCAAAGTATGTTGTGCGTTTATTAGTTCCATAGGGGTTCCAACATCAAACCATACTCCATCTATTTTTTTACCGTAGATTGGCCACTCTAGTTCGAGTAATTTTGGAAATAATTGTTTGCTAAAATCATATTTTTCTTTCTCGGGAATTAATTCTAGAACCTCTGGTTCAATAATGTATACCCCTGCATTAATGACATCGCTGAATGCCATATGAGGTTCAGGTTTCTCAAGAAATTTTACCACGAAACCTTCCTCAAGACTGCCATCTAATTCTCCATTTTGTACTTTTGACATTCCAACAATTCCAAATTCAGAAGGATTCGAAACCTGCCACAGACCGATAGTGACTTTCGCATTTGATTTTTTATGAGCAGCGATTAACTTTTCAAGATCACAGGATAATACAGAATCTCCAGAGCCAACTGCAAAGGTTTCTTTTAATTTACCACTCAGTAATCTAACACTTCCTGCAGTCCCCATAGGAGTTTGTTCTTGACTTACTCTCGAACTTGATAGTCTTGAATCATTATGAGACCATGAATTTACCAAATTTTCTAACATTTCCCCTTTATATCCAGTTGTAACGATGATATCCTTGATTCCAGAATTAACCATAGCATCTTTCACAAATTCAATGACTGGTCTGCCCAATACCTCTACCATCGGTTTTGGCCTATTAATTGTCAATGGATATAGCCGGGTTCCTTGGCCTCCAGCCATTATTACACCGAGCATTGAAAATCCTCATCGCTTTCTAGAAGCATTTATGTTAACTCTACGCATATTCTTCTTTTTCTTTGACTTGTTGGAAACTCTATTACTNATCATATCTTCAGAGTTCAAACCACCAAATGTTAGACTTCCTGTTTCCAGTAATTGCTTTGTCAACGATTCTGCTACGTCTTCGGACTGTGCTCCAGTTTTCATGGCCTCAGCGACNGATTTATTGTGATCTACCATCCAAGATTTTCTTTCTTCTCTTGCGAGATTTAATTCATCTCTAGCTTTATTCACATCAACCATTAGTTCGTCTATCTTTGCATGGACTTCATTCGCTTTTTCTTTATTCTCTACAAATTCTAAATGAAACCTATCTCCTTCCGATTTAAGGAAATCCCTATGCGCAAACACTTCATCTACCTCAGGTGATTTTACGTTGACCCTTTCAACCGCTTCAATCATTGAATTATGTGCAGCGTCTGCTTCCNCTTTGAGAGTTTTAATGGCTGAGTCCAAATCTGACATGTCAACCTTGACCATTTCAAATTCAGCAACCTCTGGCTCAAGTTCTTCGATTCTCTTTGAAAATTCTTTGATTTTTTTAACCATTTCTTTTTCTTTATTGACTCCAACAGATGTTGTTTCGAACTTCTTCTCTAAAGCGTCAACTTCGTGCTTTAATTGGTTATATTCTGCTGTTGCAGAGCGTTTTTTACCTCTTTCTGCACCCTTACCCTTAATCTTGGAGATTAATTCACGCATTTGTGATTGGATTGCATTTCTTTTTTCCTTGAACATCTTTATTTCGGCGCGAATTGCTTTAACTTCTGCCAAGACCAAATCTATTTTTTCTTTGTGTTCCTTGTATTGGGACTGAACGGAGTTTCTCTTATCNGCTGAGATTTTTGCTTGATCNTTGAAATTATTTCTAACTTCACGCATCTTACGAACCTTAGATTCCATTGCATGTAGTTTCTCTCGCAGATCACCATCGGGCTTTTCTTCGCCCTCCCCAAACTTCCCGCGCATGATGTGTCGAATAGATATCCCATTTCAATGCTATGCAAGACTGGAAAAANAAATTAGACGAAATTGAAAATACCAATTGTAGATGCTGCCAGTATTCCAACACCGCCAATTATCATTAGGATTAACGAACTTGAAGCCCTAATTCTTTCTTTAAATTCAGATCTTACCCTAACATTCATCTGGGAACCAATCAATAATTCTCCGCTAACTTCTTCCAGCCTAACCGAGACTGTCGCCTCGCCATATCTCTCAGGTAGCATTGTTTGCCATGCAACTGTACCATCTCTTAACAGGCCGGACATAATTGCTAGAATGTCATTATTCCCTTTTTCAGAAATTGGAATTGCTTCATCAG
The DNA here is from genome assembly GCA_002729095.1 of Methanobacteriota archaeon. GTDB lineage: Archaea > Thermoplasmatota > Poseidoniia > Poseidoniales > Poseidoniaceae > MGIIa-L1. The sequence continues at coordinate 68,797 of PBWC01000054.1, read as the reverse complement.
GCCACCATTTTTCCTCCCCAGGCTCTAAGCGATAAGTCATCGCCAAATCATGGGGTCTGAAGTCTGGAGATTGAACTCTTAATACTAGAGTCCTAGATTTATTTGAGAGATTATGCATGAAGGTGAATAAATTTGCTTTCTTATGAATTATATTTTCCATATCAACCTCAAAAATAATACCATCATGTANAGATTTTCTACCTGCAGATAAATCTTCTTCGATACGGCCAATCATTCGGAAAAATGCAGGGGTACGCTTTTCCATGTGTTCTAGAATTAATAACCATTCTTCAATTGTAAAAACGTCATGATTTTTGATGAATTCTACGCCCTTATTGTTCAAAATTTCCCCTAACTCTTCATACACAGAAGACAAATCCAATCCTTTAGAATGCTTATACAATGTCATCATCAATTTTTCTCTAGCAAATCTGGGTTCAATTCCTCTTTTGACATAACCTTCTACCCCTTTTACAAAGGAATCATATTCAGTCTTAAGCAGAGGGTCTAATTGAGATTTGACTAGATCGCTAAAAACCATATCAAGTGTTGAAGGATGTACTGGAGGAATATATGAATTCAGCAGACCTGTTCTCTCAGACAGATTAAAAAATGAACTTCTAGTTGAAATATGATGGCCCATAGATAAAACAGTAAATGAAAAAGAGAACAATAAGAAGTTTCTTCCCATATCAGATTGAATTCCATAGAATGAAACAGCGGAAATTGAAAGTATAGCCAGCATTGCATAACTCAGAGCGAAAAAGTGTTTTGATGCCGATTTATTAAGCATATTTTCCATCGAAGCATAGCCGTGAAGTGAACGTACTGAAAGATGCAAATCCTCTGCTTGTTTAACTTTAGACTTGAAATTTTGAATACTAAGATTGACTCTGTGCCTATGAAGAGCCATTGAAAGAATATATCCAAGTAATATAATGAAAACTAAGCCCACTATTACGGTTGCAAAACTTACCTTCAACGTCGGCTCGACAAAATCAACCCACCATTTGGGTGAACTAGATGCCTGAGACCATGCTCCAAAAAATGCCAATATAGCAAATGCCGGCAAAAATAGTAGCAGTCTGATACCTGAACTTATCAATTGTCTATCAATAGCATAAAGAAAATTTTCATCGTTCCACTTTTTCATTGACTTGATTGTTTTTTTCTTTAACTTTTCAACAGACTCAGAGAGTGAAATATTGTCTACTTCTTCTTCGAGAGTTTTTTCTGGCTCATTGATATCATCTTCAGAACTCACCAACCTTACCTCCCGTAGCACTCCTAAACCAATTTAACACTAAAGTGTTGACATTAATTTTTGACTAATTTAGCAAATGTAGAACTATATTACTTGAAAGGGATTCATCAATTTTCAAAATTCGATTAGTTGATTGTAATTTGAATTCTCCATCAAAAAAAATCTCAGAACCAACTTCAAGTCCTAATTGAGAAATTATTTCAATCTCTTCATGTGATAAAGAAATGAAAGAAACTTTTCCAGATTCACCCCTGTTCATGTCAGACATCTTTCTTATTCCAATGCTCTTTGATTTTAACCGTTCAGAAAGTTCAGTTCTAATATCTGGTATATCTCTTCCACTCGGATCAAGTTCGGGATTGCCTAAATAAACTGATAATGCAACGTCTAAATCATCATCAATCGCATGCTCTAAGCGACATGCGGTCTCATGTTGATTACCATCGAATGGAAGATGTTCTAGAAGCACTTCTGCTAGCCTGTGGCGGCGTTTCATCATTTTTCCATGTTCAAGACCTTTTGCAGTAAGTGAGGACCCTTTGTAAGGAATGTAATCCAAGAAACCCTTTGATGCCAATCTTTGAACCATCTCAGTCGCAGATGCTGGAGAAATTTTTAGAGATTCTGCAAGGCTACCTGTTCTAACTCTAAGATTTGGATCTTTTTCATAAAACTCGTACATAGTCTCAAGATATTCATCTTCAAACTCTTGGAAATGACCTGTGCTCATACATATGCTAAATCAGAGTGGGTTTTCAAGTTAACTAGTCGCCTGCACGGAAAATACTCTTACAAGCAGGACATCTAACCGAACCAGAATAGCTTTCCGGAATCCTAAGGGTTTGAGAACAATCGGGACATGAAACTTGAACCTTGCCATCATTAATTTGCTCTTCAATCGAGTCTTTTTCATCGATTTTATCCGGTTCAATTTCCCTAGTTGGGTCTATTTTCTCTTCAACTTCGAAACTATGTTCGCAGTCAGGGCACCTAACTGAACCAGAGTAATTTGAAGGAATTCTCAGTTGACGAGAACACTCAGGACAACTAATTTCAACTTTTTCATCGGAAAGTTCGGAGTTCGTTTCTTTCGATACTTTTTCCTTACTAGGCCTTGGTTTAGAAGGTTCAACAGATCTATTCGAGCCCCTAATTCTGATGACAAGAATTATTCCCGCAGATAAAGCAATTCCACCTAAAATACCAGTCCAAGGTATGGGCTGTGATTCTTCCTCGATTTTAACAACAGATGAGATAAAAATATTTTCTGCATTTATCCTTTGNTCGGAAACCGACCATGTAGAAATTAGCGATACTTCATCTCCTTCTGGCCAAGCAAAATTGAATCTCTCTACTACTGAAGTTTGTGGGTCTAAGGCACTTATGCTTCTTTCTTCGATTAGAATGCCTGCACTAGTCTTTAGTACCAAAACCCCACTTGAACCTTTAACAGNACCAGTATTTTGAAGCGTTAGGCTAACCTCAGCAGTCTCACCTGCTGTTGGGCGGTTTGGATTTGATTGCGAATCAAAAGATATAGAATAAATCGGTCTTTCACTTGGGACGTCCAAGTTAACCGAGGAAAATCCGAAACCAGCTACCCAATCAATTTCATTTACCCTAACTATCACTTTTTCAGCATCAACAAACCCGATGTTCATACTCCCATCTGTCAATCCAGGGCTAAGTAAAATATTTTTATCAACTAAGAAATTTTCAGTTGATGAATCTATATAGCCAAGTCTGACTCTAACTTCTCTATCGACTCCACTGGATAGAAAAACATTCCAATCAAAAGAAATTCCATCTTCGGCAGTCCAAGTAACTGATTCAATTTCTATCACAATGGTTTGCTTCTCTAATATTGATAAATTCAAAACCCCAAATAAACCTGAATCAATTGATCCGTCATAAGATTCCAAACTCCAATTCAACATTTGTAAACCGCTATTCAGCATAGGTACATCTACAGATACTTCACCTGCCTCGTCTGAACCTAGTTCAATAAATGAACCTGAATAACTGATACCATTGACCTCACACTGAATTTTCACATGACCAGATATAGAACCATGATTTCTAACCAACATAGACAAACGAGCAGTGTCTCCTTCATGCCACGGACCCAGTAATGTAGCAGGGGTGTCACCGCCGGCAGATTCGAACTCTGCCGACTCTACCAATAATGAGATATTTACCGAACCATCCGACAATTCTGAAATCCTGTCTCCACCAATTGAGCATGATAATAAACCAGGTCTAGCAGTTGTAGAAACGGATAAATTAGTTACCGAGGAACTGGAAATGTTTAGATTAGTGTTTAGTATGCTCTCAGTTCCGAAAATGCAATCAACTGTTCCGTTGAATTCTACCNCACCTAAATTAGACACTTGTAGATTCCATGATACTTCCTCTCCAGCAACAACCGTTGATGAATTCTGGTTTAATGAAAGAGTCATGTGCGGGAGTGGAGGAGGATAGATTNTTGAACTNAAAACTACTAATTCATCTAGTTGATTTGAATCACCTGAATCGTTTAAGGAAAGTACAAAATTTACTAATCCCTCATTCATTATTATTGACGAATTAAAGTAAAAGATTGTTGTCTGCATTGCCGGAACAGCGAAAGGTTGAGAAGTAAAGTTCTCNCTAAGAATTGGTTCTGTTAAATTGATAGTTAGTATTCCATTCCAATCATAATCTCCACTATTGATGATTGGAATTTGAAGTTGTAAGTGATCTCCATCATTTACAGTCAAATTTCCAGTATTCTGCCCAGATGAATCAACACCTTCTAAGATAATCGAATCACTCTGACCAATAGAAATATTAAGCGGAATTAGTCTATGTAAGGTTCTTTGAAAATTATAATCATGGGTCGATTCAAGTGTAGTTACATTTCCCGTCATCATAACAGAAATTACTACATATCCATAAGGGATTTCTGTGAAATTATGGGAAAAAGCCATAATTTCTCCTGGAGATAATTCTAAACTCTCATCATAAACACTCAAAGATTCACCAGACATCGATTGCATTTCAAGAGAAATATTTGCGAAAGTAGGTGCTGAACTACCAAGGTTTTCAATATTGAATTCTAACTCGTAATAACTTTCTTCTACAGAATCAAAGTCTAGGAGGTTTATTGAAGATAATTCGATAGAAAGCCCTTCATTCGATGCAGAAACAACAGGCATAGTGCAGGGGCAAATTAGCATAGTAATAATCAATAGAAAATAGACTCTATTGTAACTAGCCATAACGCCCACATAAGTGCTAATAATAGGGGGTTTTTCACCTTCTCGCCTAAAAATACTCCTGCGCCATGTTTATTCAAGGTTGAAAACTGGCCCGTATGTATGACTCCGGAGGACTTGCTCACTGTCTCGCCAGATTTTCTGGCCAAGACGATACTTCATCGAAGAGAAGTGATGATGCAAGACCTTCCAGATAACTTGGCTAACAGACAAGAAGAGAAACAAATAGCGGCTAAACTGGCTCAAGAATCAAGGATGCGTAGAGATGAGATTTCGTCCAAATTTAATAATCTATTAAGAGAGAGCAAATCAGCATTAGAAAACTCAATTGTTTTAATATCTCAGATGAATGAAATCTGCCAGCAAGAATCCGGAGAATATTTTATGNATAGTAGTGAATTAAAATTCAGCATTGAGGAACATAACTTAACGGAGAATTTGAAAAAAGTAGAAGACATATTGGCAAAGAATGAGTTATGGACTGAAAAAAACATTCAGTCTGAAAAAATCTATCAAGAATTATCTAAATTGAGAGAGCGTACGTTAGATTTGATTCAAGCTGGAAAAAAAGCAGATATCGCAAAGTCGGAATTATCGACTGAAAATGATAATCTAAACTCAATTTGGCTAGAAAATGAATCTCACCGCAGACGATGTGAATCAAGATATNCCAAACTCAAACGAAGTGATGAAGAAACTAAAGCTGCAGTTGAATTTTGGAGTTCGAAGATTAATTCAGATTTCGAGGATTTGCTATTAGATGCAAAAAGAGTTGCTGATGGTGGCCCATCTAGCCGCTATTTGATGAAGCAGAAAAATNCAATTAAAAACAGGAGGCGCCAGTGATGGAACAAATTTGTAAAATCACTGGAATGAGTATGGCTCAGCAGAAGAAATGGCCATTGTTCCACTCACTTCTAACCGATAAGTTAGTCATTAACCGAGCAGAAATTTCCACTGATAAATTAAGTAAAGAGATAATGCAATTTTGTTCACGACAGGAAACTACGGATGAAATACAAGAAAGAAAAGATGCGATAATAAGTCATTTGAAAAAACGGTTTAATCGTAAATTCAATGGTTCAAAATTAACTGCTTTCGGATCTTCAGAATCGGGACTTGGTTTGAAAAATGGAGATATTGACCTATGTTTAGAGTTTAAGGGTGAAAAACCTAAGAAAGTTCTAACTAAGATTGCAAGAATGTTGAGAGAAGATGGCATGGAAGATGTCACACTAATTGCTCATGCTAAAGTTCCAATTGTCAAATTCACTGATTCAAGAACTAAAATTCCAATAGATATTTCGATAAATAATAGTCTAGCAATCTACAATACTAGTCTTCTAAAGTTATACAATGATTGTGATGTAAGGGTACGCCCTTTCGTTCTAGCCATCAAAAATTGGGCATTACATCGTGGAATTTGTAATGCTGCATATGGTACTTTTTCCTCATACGCATGGACTCTGATAGCGCTGCAATTCTTACAAACCTCTAATCCTCCAGTTTTGCCAAATATTCAGCAGGGAGATAAAAGAATTCTTCGAGAAGTCGAGGGAACAATTTATGACTTAACGATGAATGAAAACCCAGCTGATTTAATAAAATCTGACAATAGTGACAATATTGGTGATTTAATTATTGATTTCTTTGATCAGTTCTCAAATAATTGGCCTTGGGACGAAAATGTTATCTCTATCAGATCTGGTAAGATGATATCCCGAAAGGAAAAAAATTGGGAAGAAGATAAGCCAAAATTGATTGATGCATTGGTTGATGAAAATAAACTCAGATTAGGAAAACATAGCCTTCCTGTTGAAGATCCATTTGACCATTTACACGACCTAAGTAGAGTTCTACGCACCGAAGGGGTCATGGATATCCGAGAAGAATTTTTACGGGCTTATAGAGTATTAAATGAAGGTGGAAGTTGGTCTGAAGTAGTGAAAACCAAATTCCCTGAACTGGTTAATGACTCTCCAAAAACCGACCTTTTCGAAGACTTGAGAGAAATTCCAAAACAAGAGGTAATAGATAAATTGGAGATTTTACAAGACCAATTGAATGAAGTCGAATCTAAGATAAAGGTAAGAAAAAGCGAACGTAATAATGCCATTGAAATGTCAAAAGCAATTAGGAAGAATGCTGAACTTAAGAATGAAGAAAACAAACTCGGAAACTCATTGAAACCTCGGAGAGATAAAATTGAAAAAGTCAAAAAAGAAAGAGATTCTGTAAATAATAATTACATTCCTGTCCACTGGATTGAAGATGAGATGATGAAAGTCTTCTACAGACTTACTGAAGACGTTGACCAAATGTCTGCTCCGTCTTTGAAAAAAGAAAAAGAATTATTCTCTTGGTTTTTTGAATTACAAAGTATGCATCAACACTCGAAAAAGACTCGCGAATTGCATAACCAATTCATCAAACTTTTAGACGAACAAAAAGATACTCTTGATGAATTAGACTTAGTTAAGAAAAGTAGTAATGAATTGTTTGGAAACTATGAGAACTTTGATGACTTAGCCCACAAGTTATTACTTGAATTGAATTCTATTCATAATGAGAAGAGGACGTTGCGTCGAGAAATTGGTAGACTTGAAGCGTGGCTGAGGATCTGCGATAGGAAAAAGAGAGACAGGAAGAAATCTAATTACAGGAAACAAAATAATAGAAATATATCCAAAACAAGAAGCTCGGTCAATATTGAAGAAGTTAAATCTAGAGCATCTTCCGGAGAAAGTATCTCTCTTTCTGATTTAGGAGCATTACTCAATAGTGGAGGATTTTCCTCCATCCAAAATGTGGGAAAAGAAAAATCTGAAAGGAAAAAGAAGAAAAAGATGAACAATAATTTTACTGCTTCGCGTGGTAAGCGTGGTCGTTCTAAAAAGAATTATTGAGGTGGTCAAATGTCTGACATCCAGTGGGTGTATGGCCTAAAGCCGGAATCTATAACAGTTGAATGGAGAAATAGAATTAGACAATTATTCTTATCTGAAACCAACGAAATTTATGCAGATTCTTCATTACTAAGTCTCGGCATTCCAGAATGGGACGGAAATCTTATGCTTATTGATAGGGATAAATATCCTGAGCCTTCTTCGCTCAAAGGAATTTTTTGGTGCAAACCATTTATGAGCGAATCCATCAGAATTGTTGCATTTGTTATTGATAAAAAATTTCAGTCTAAAGGTTTTGGAGGTAGTGCATGGTCTACAATGCAAAAAAGTATGAAAGAAAAGGGTGTTAAGTACGTTCAATTAGAGGTTAGATGCTCAAATACTAAGGCCCAAGAATTCTATAGAAGAAGAGGTATGGAAATTATTTCCAGGATTGATATGTACTACAAAAATGAACATGGTTATATGATGAAGGGAGAATTATGAACGTTTAATTCAACTCAAAGGTTATTTTCTACCATGTTTACCAGCGTATATGGAAGATTTCATTGTCTCCGACTTACTGCGACTAAATGGAGTCATCAACGCAGTACTGTTAGATAGTGAAGGATTTACACTATCGATAGCCAATAGTGACGTGGAAATCAGTAAAGATATCGCTAAAGTAGCTGATATTGATGTACAAGACAAAGGATATTCAAGAATAACAATAACGTCTGAAAAAGCAATTTTGATTATTGATAAATTAGATTCGGATTATCGACTAATCACCTGGTGTGAACAATCTTGCAATTTAGGAATGATTAGAAAAAATCTTGATAACGCCGTACAGAGGCTTAATTCTTATTTAGGAAATTAATTCGAATTCATTTTTTCAACTAATGCTTGGTGAATTTCAATATCAAGCATTAAATGGGTGTTGTTAGTCGCACAGTCAGCGTAAGATGGGAGTCTTATGTGAACAGGTGCGTAGAAGTATGTCAGAAATGAAAGAAATTCTCGAAGAACGACGAAAAATGGTAGATGAAAAAGCAACAAAATATCGCACCACTAGAGATGAATGGAACCAAAAAACAAAGGAAAATACGGCTGCAAGAAATGAATTGAATTCTGAGGTTAGGGAGCTGATTGTTCAAGTCAAAGAGCAAAGAGAAATCCGAGAACAAATGAATGATTTGGTTCGAGAAAAGAAAAATGCTCGCCAAGAGGCAAATAGTAAGGTCCGTGAAGCTAAATCCATCATTGAAAAATCCTCTATTTCTAATCAACCACAAAGTGACAATAGAGGTCGTCGTGGAAGAGATAGGCCTGAAACTATTCAATCCCTTTCTAGAGAATTAAACCGACTTGAATCTGAATTTGAAAGAGGACAGCACACTGGGAAAAATGAAACTAAAGTTATGAAAAGGATGAAAGATATTTCTTCCAAACTTAAGCGAATGAAAAGTGTTGAAGACTCTAATGATGATTTAAAAGAAGCAAGAGAAGCTTTGAGAAATGCCATCGAATTACAAGACATGGCGCACGAAGAAGTACAAAAGGCAGCGCAAGCAGCACAAGAGGCTCATGATTTAATGCTTCAATGGAATAAGGAAGTGGATAAGCAAAGGGAAAAAGCAGAATCATGCCACAGAGAACTTCGAAGATCTAAGAAAGAAGCCGATAAATCTCACCACTTATACATCGTTTCTCTAAGATGTTTACACTCGATTCAAGATATCTTAAACGCTTTCAAGGGATCTGATGTTGGAGAAGGTCAGAGAAAGGACGCTAGAGTTGAGGTCCAAGATTTGATGTCAAAACTAATGTCAGGAGACACATTATCAACAGAAGAATTGATGCAATTACAAAAATTTGACTAGTAAATCATAGCAATCAAAACCCACATAAATAAGAGTAACAATAGGAGGCTAAGGTATGATTTCCAAAGATGAAATTGCTGGAATTGTAGAAGATTATGACAGGCTGAAATTAAGAATTGGTATGACTGCATCACACTCTGCTCTTGACATATGTGATGGGGCAATTGAAGAAGGATTCCCAACCGTAGCATATTGTAAAGAAGGAAGGCATAAAACATATGCAAATTATTTCAAAACTCAAAGGTCCAGTTCTGGAAGAGTAGTAAGAGGTATGGTTGATAAAGCGATAATCCTTAATTCTTTTAATGACGTTATGAGTCCAGACTTACAAACTGAAATGCGAAAAAGAAACGTTGTCTACATTCCAAACCGTTCATTTACTTCCTATTCAAAGATAGAAGATGTAGAGAATAACTTCAAAGTTCCACTATTTGGTTCTAGAAATATGCTTAGAATGGAAGAGAGAACAGAAGAACAAGATTACTATTGGATTCTCGACAAAGCAGGTTTGCCATATCCTGAAGCCATTAACGATCCCCAAGATATCGACTGTCTAGTTATAGTAAAACTTCATCATGCCCAAAAGAAATTAGAGCGAGGGTTCTTTACATGTGCCTCATATGAAGAATACATTAAAAAATCAGAATCATTACTTGCTGAGGGAGTGATTGATGAAGAATCCCTTGCAGGTGCCAGGATTGAAAGATACGTGATAGGGCCTGTGTTCAATCTCAACTTCTTCTATAGTCCATTAGCTGAGGAGGGTGAGAAACTCGAACTCTTGGGCGTAGATTGGAGATTCGAGTCATCATTAGATGGTCATGTAAGGCTACCTGCGCCACAACAGATGACAATGCCCTTACACCAGCAAATTCCTGAAATGACTGTTGTAGGACATAACACAGCAACAATTAGAGAATCGCTTCTTGAAAAAGCATTTGAATTGGGTGAGAAATTTATACAAGCGAGTAAAGAACACTACAGTCCAGGAATTATAGGTCCGTTTTGTCTTCAAACTTGTATAGATAAAGATATGAATTATTACATCTATGATGTAGCCCCACGTTTAGGTGGAGGTACTAATGTTCATGTCAGTGTTGGTCACCCATACGGTAACGCTACTTGGAGGAAACCGATGTCAAGCGGACGTAGAATTGCTATGGAACTAAGACTGGCTGCAGAGCAAGATAGACTTCTTGAAGTACTAACTTGATATTAATATCTAAATTGTGGATAATATTGTTGAGTATAGGCAACTGCATGCTCATGTGGGTATCCTTGAGCCACCAAATTTTGGTAATATATCATCGCAGGATCACTTTGTTGGGCTTGATTCATTGATTGAACAGCAGGAGCACTATGAACTCCAGCAGGTTGTGCTTGACTCATGTTTTGAACTGGTGGGCCACTATTCATTGCAACCTGTGGATGCATATTCATTTGCTGAACAAACATTTTTTGTTGTGTAGATTTATCTCTTCTAACAAAAAATAACACCCCAACTGAAATTGCAATAATAACTAATATCCCTCCACCGATTAAAAGTGTTGTAGAGGATGATGCAGATTCCGACTCTGGAGGAGGGCCCCAACGTGTTGGGTCATCAGGATAACCATCGGCTCCGTTTGAATAAGACCAATCTGGGTCTGTATTAGAATATCCATCACCATCACTGTCATAGCAACCAATTCTATCTTTTGTTGAGTTGCCCGCCACATTATAGCAGGCATCGGCACCTTGCATGATAGTCCAAGTTTCACTTGGATTAGAGTAACCATCATCATCAAAGTCGGGACATCCAAAACGATCTAAAGTAGAGGTCCCTTTTACTGAGATACATCCGTCAGGTTGGAAACCATTAGGATTGTCTCCAAAGCCGTCGACATCAGAATCAATCCACTGTGTCGGCTCAAAAATAAATGCATCTGCACCATCATTTATCGACCATGAAGACTGAACTGGGTCTGAATAACCATCTCCGTCAGTATCAATACAGCCAAAACGATCCATAGTAGAATTACCAGGAGTATTTAGGCAAGCATCTGGTTGATTACCAAATTGATTATCTCCAAAACCATCTCCATCCGAATCAATCCATTGTGTAGAGTCAAAAATGAATTGATCTTCAACATCATACCAACCATCGCCATCAAAATCAGGGCACCCATATATTCCATTTTGAGTCGAATTTCCTGGTTGGAAAGGACAAGCATCTTGAGTGAGTGGGCTAGCACCGTCAACAAATATGCCAGGCCAATTACCCGGTCTATCTTGCCAGGAAACATTGCCCCAGTTATCTCCAAAGCCATCTCCATCGAGATCTGCCCACTGCTTGTCATCATCTACAAATGCGTCAGCACCTTGTTCGACAGACCAAAAAGCATCTGGATTGGAAAATCCATCTCCATCAGAGTCTCTACAGCCATTTCTATCTTCATAAGAATCGCCCGAGTCATCCAAACAATCATCTGGATTTACTCCTTCTTGATTATCTCCATAACCATCACTGTCAGTATCTAACCACTGGGTGGGTTCATAGTCGAAGTCATCATCGACATTTGCCCATCCATCACCATCAGAATCAAGACATCCTATCTTGTCATTCTCTGAAGAATTACCATATTCAAACGGACAATCATCAGAGATGTCGGCCCAGCCATCTAAATCTGAATCAACACAACCAACATCAAATCCAAGAGTAGAGGTGCCGTAAGTGGTCGGGCAGTCATCACTGGAATCATCAAAGGCATCTCCATCATCATTATTGTCCTCATCACTATCTCTGCAACCATCACCATCCATGTCGGTGCTTGGCTCAGATATCCAAGTAGGCCTTGGAGGACTATACGAGGTTCGAGGACAGCCGTCCGATACGTCTAAAACTCCATCATTGTCATCATCTAAATCTTCGGGATGATCATCTTTACAACCGTCATTATCCCAATCGGTTGATGCGCTAGGGTTGTTGAAATCTCTGGTACTGGTCCAGCCTGTTTGGCTATTTCTCGGGCAATTATCTGGGAAGTTATCAGTTATACCATCATTATCGTCATCATAATCACATGCATCGCCTTCAGAATCTAAGTCGGTATTTTCTTGACCTGGATTAGATGTGTTCGGGCAATTATCATCATCGTCTGCAATACCATCACCATCAGCATCCTCGATAGCTACTGTCTGTGTAAACCAAACATAAGGCATCAAAACAGGTGTAGTTTGAGTAGAAGCCGATGAAGAACTGAAATCGATTGTTCCATTGTAGTTTCCAGCCACAACTAAAGCGCCATTAGCCAGTAATGAAATTCCTGAAATCGCATCGTCTTTGCTGCTACCTGCATCAAATAGAGCGACTGAGTTACCATTAGAATCAAAGCTGACTATAACTGAATCATTGAATCCTCTAGGAGTGAAACTTGTAGAGCCGAATGAGTAAGAACTTTGTGAAGATAACCCCATTATAGTTAGACCGCTAATTGAATCAAAAACTACTCCGGATGACGTATCATAACTATTACCACCAACAGATTTAGCCCAATTCCAGGTTCCTGATTGACTCATACTTCCTACAAAGGCATCAGTTTCACCTTGGCTTGAAAGTTGGGTTCCTAGATTAATTGATCCAGTAAAGGAACCTGAAACTAGTAGGTTGTTCGAGTTATCAAATGCAAATCCAATCGAATACGGTTCTCCGCTTCCACTAGTTGCGTAAGCGCTTTGCCAATTTCCGCTGGAACCTATCTTTGCTAGTCCCATAGGCACTTCGTTTGCAGATGCAGTAACTACGATATTACCAAATGTCATGCTGACTTGCAAAGTGGTACCAACCCATACGTTATTACTTGAATCTGAAATCATCGAATTAACGACTTGGAATCCTTGACCTCTGGCTTCTTCAATCCACTGTAGAGAACCTGCATTTGAATATTTTACTACGTAAACCTCGGCATCATTAAGATCCAACTGTCCGTTGTTTACTCCGTCACCACTGGAGCCAGCGTCTGTATTTCCTAAAAAGAAGCCACCAGCAATAACATTGCTATTTGAGTCTGTAGTAATTGATGTCCCTTGAATCCAATCAATTGACGTAACTAACGCACCATCATAATCACCATTTCCACGTAATGCTTCAGCCCAAACCCACTGACCTGAAGAAGATAATTTTGCAACCCAACTATCATAATAACCTGTAGAGCTTAAAGAAATACCTCCAAAAGAGATTGTTTCATAAAATCGACCTGTAGCAAAAATATCTCCATTCGGTGCGATTGAAATGTCGGCAATAATTGCTTCAGCAAACTGTGTTGTTCCAGTGACTGAAATTTTCACCATCCACTGCCAATTTCCATTAGAATCTGATTTTGCAATCCAAGGTTCTACGTACTGTCCAGAAGTAATCGAAGAAGATCCCATGGACAGAGTTGTGGAACCACTCATCACACCTGCAATAACAAATTCATTATTTGAATTAGAATCAATCGAGGAGACTACAACCGGGTTGGAAGCACTCCCTGATGCAGACCAATCATTGGAATTCTTTGATGATAAAAAATTTCTAAACAGTTCATTATTTTCAAATTCAATGTCATTGTTGGGCTCTTCACCATCGTAGTAAATGCAAGAGGTACCCAGAAAAAGAAGAATAATCACCCATGAAATAAAAACACGTGTTGATGAAACATTTCCGACCATGGCGTTGCCTCAAACAACCCATGAATGTGTAGGAAATGAACTCTTCCCTAATTAATCAGATGTTAAATTAGTAAAATCGACTCAAATATTAGAATCTAAAGAGAGTAATTCACTTTCTCCAGCGTCAATAACAGTTATTGTCGAAACTGAAAAGGGCTTACCGCAAGCGATACCTAGTTCTCTATTCACCAAAAGGGAACGGAACATGGTAACTTCGGGGTGCTTGGCATGTAACTCATCTGTGTAATCAACCGGGCAGTTTGCGGCAAGAACAACCAATTTTGCATCTCCGTTAGCACACGCATCTATCGCTTGTCTTTGCCCAAATAATAATTTTCCAGTCGCTATTGCATTCTTTAATTGTCGGCTTAAATCCATATTTTTTCCTCCATTCTCCACATTGTTTCTCATGGTGGGATTATCACTCTTCAGGTATGTAGAATAACTCTACGCTTCCAGTACCTAGAGAAATAGGCTGACCTACGATGATGTTTTCTGCAACACCAGTTAGGAAATCTCTTTCTCCGATTATTCCTGCCTTCAGCAGGTGATTAACTGTAACTTCGAAGGCAGCACGGGCAAGAATACTGTGCTTTGTACCTGATACACCATGACGGCCTATTGCTCTAACTTCACCTTCGGAAGTCATTACATCAGCAACAAGAAGCAGGTGTCTAGTGTCAACTTCTAGACGAGCGCCATCAAGTGTTGCTTGTAATTCATTAACGATTGCTTGTCGGGCAGCTTCTATTCCAAGATGATCATAAATTTCGATAATATTGTTGGTGTATGTTCTAGAGCGGTCAATCGTCTCAATTTCACTAATTCTAGACAGGTTTGAACCAATGGTGGAAAGATAATATTCGCCGGTTTTATCATCTAACTGTACGTTTGCTCTCTCAATATTGGGGATACCCTTTAGTCGCATATCTCTAATCTTCTCTTCGAGTTGTAGTAGCATAGTATAAGACGGCGGATTCTCAGCCAATTCTGCAAGGTCTTCTTCGGAGTAAACCCCGGGAATGAGGGTCAATTTTGAAGGATTCTTTTCTTTGTCAGCTTGTACAAACAGCCTAGTTGCTCTCTCAAGTTTATCTTTAACCTCAGCAGCACTCATGTTTTTCTGCTTCAAATTACTCTTGTTCAATTTTAAAACTAAACGTCTTTGTGCAACATCTGTTTCCAATGATGCAATATTGACAGTAGTTGTAACCTCAATCGAAGCCGCTAACTTTTGTGCTTCCTCGGCAGATGATTTCTTATCATCTTGGAGTCTGATAGTCATAGTAGGAGTGTTAGGAACTTTTCTAGCATCGACAATCTCAATGATTCTAGGTAGACCTTGAGTTACGTTTACAGTCGCAACACCAGCATAGTGGAATGTTCTCATAGTCATTTGAGTTCCCGGTTCCCCGATAGATTGAGCAGTAATGATTCCTGCAGCTTCATACGGGTCAATACTTGCTCTGTCTAGTGCAACTATTGCTTCATTTACAACTTTCTTGGCTTGTGCCTTTGTCAGTTTTTTCATACCTCTAGCATGAATTGCTTCTGTTAAATCGCGAAAAATTCTATCAGTGAATCTTCTAGAACCAGAGGCCTTGGCAGCTTCAACAAGACTTTCGAAGACTGGGTTATCAGATAGTGGGTCATCCAAAGATCTGAGTTTTGCTTCTTCATCATATGAATCTATATCTGCAGTTGACTTGACGCGAGTTCTAGACCTAACTTTACGACCTAATGTAACGGAGGTTACAGGACCTATCGCTTCACTATTTTCCAACTTATTCTTTTGGTTTGCACCGTCGATGATAGTCTTAATTGATGCTGCAGTTTCAGAATCAGTCTCACAAATTTGTCCAATTTCTCCAACAGGTAGAATTTTTACATCATCCCACTTTCTGTCATCAGCCAATACGTGAGCAAAATTTTCAGCGATACCCAAATCCATTAATTTCTTCTTGGTTGCGCTCTTTACTACCATCAGTTCTCACCTCCGTCGTTTCCACTAACATCATCATCCCATGCTCCAAGGTCTTCTTCCTTCTCTTCGCGCTCAAATGATTCTCGCTTGACTACCGTAGCACCTTCAGTACCAAGTGCTTCATCAACTATTACGTCGATATTGAATGGTGAGCCATGCACACCACGAGACGGATCAATTCCGTCTTCACCATAACTGAATTGTATAATTCTATTAGCAGTGTTTCGAACGGATAACATGTCATCATCGAATACTTTCAAATCATCCATAGCATTGATTAATCTTCTTTGCATATACCCAGACTTCGCAGTACGGACCGCTGTATCAACAAGTGATTCTCTACCAGAAACTGAAAGCATGAAGAACTCTGTAGGTTCAAGACCACGCTTGAAGGAATTTGAGATAAATCCTCTATCCAAAGCACCTCTTCCTCCTCTCTTGAAGTGGGCCAGGACTCTGTCGTTATATCCACGCTCTAGTCTCTTACCACGTACTTTTGCTTGTCCAATTGAACCTGCCATCATCGTCAAGTTATCCATTGAACCACGTGCGCCGGAAATAGCCATGTTTACTGCTGCATTCGTTGAACCAGATTGATTCAATTCATCTTTAGCAATGTCACCAGCCTTCTGCTTACCTTCGTCTAGCATTACCATGATATTTTCTTCCAAGGTTTCTCTTGGAGTCCTACCCGGCCTAGCCTCATAACCACGTCCATCCTTACCAAATGCCGCTAATTCTTCTTCAACTAGAGCCCTAGCATCAGCATTAGCCTTCTCAATTGCAGCCAGTGAAGCTGGAGATAAATCCTCATCGTCAATACCTGTAGTAAATCCTAGTGCAGTACATGCAGCAATAGATAACTGTGTGAACTCATCTAAGAACTTAGCACCTTTTTCAGGCCCGTTGGTTTGGACAATAGCGTCCAACAAACGCCCATCTTCGGCACCAATCGCTCTCTTGTCAAGAGTTCCTTCCACTTTTCCGTCCTTTACAACAACGTCGTCGTTTGATCTACTTCTAAATCTAAGATGGATATTATCTGGGATAATTAGAGAAATGATATCTTGACCACGGAAGCATTCTTTACCGTTGGAATCCTTAACAATCTCTGGTAAATCTCCGGTCCACCCTATATTGCCGAGCATTTCAAGTCCATGTCTTCGGTCAATTAGAGTACCCGGTCTCGAAAGTAGATAAGCACCAGAAATGTGATCGTGAATACCGCCAATAACAGCACCACCATATCTAGGAGTCAAGATGTGTTCTTGAACTCTCATCAAAATCTTTGCTTCTGCTCTTGCTTCTTCAGACTGAATTACGTGAAGATTCATTTCATCGCCGTCAAAGTCAGCGTTATATGGAGTACAAACAGCCAGATTAAATCTGAAAGTATGTCCTTCCATGACTCGAACTTCGTGAACCATCATCGACATTCTGTGCAATGAAGGTTGCCTGTTGAAAATTGCAACGTCTCCGTCAATCAGGTGTCGTTCAACTAGCATTCCGGGTTTTGGATTTCCATCTCGGTCCAAAGTCGATAATCTGTCTTCGGTACCAGTTCTTTCACCCCATTCATCTGCAGGGCTTCCACAGTGTGGACATACAACTTGCAAATGTTCAGGGAATGGTTCCGGGTTGGTTTTCTCCTGTTGTTCTAGCTCCCACATCCATCTGTTGTGTAGAATTGCTCTTGGATCATCACTTTCTAGTGCATGTCCGTCAATATCTTCACCACGAAGGTTGGCTATGGTTGTAGCATCATCTACGACATAATTTTCTACTTCAAGATTGGTCATCATTGAACGAGAAATTTCTTTTCTAATAACTAAACCAGGTAGGAAATTTGGTGCTGGTAAAACTTGATGTAAGTCAGGTCGCATGGTTGTCTCTTCACCACACTCAGGGTTATGGCATCTAAATCCAGCATTAATCAGTCGGCTTCTAGAATTAATTCTCACTCTACGCTTGTCTCCGCGAATAATGTAATTCACACCAGGGTGTACGTCAGGACCACGAAGAATCATCTGACGCATTTGCTCTCTGTTTCTTAGAGTTACACGAATTGGCACAGTAAGTTCTTTTGCAATCTTTTTGGGTACACCGACTTCGTTAACACCAAGATAAGGGTCTGGTGAGATTACAGAACGCGCACAGAAATTAACACGCTTTCCGGAAAGATTGCTTCTGAAACGTCCTTCCTTTCCTTTGAGCCTTTGAGTCAAAGTCTTCAAAGTTCTACCGGAACGATGTCTAGCAGGTGGAATGCCTGATGTCTGGTTATCGAAGTATGTTGTAACGTGATACTGTAGAAGTTCCCACAAATCTTCAACTATCAATTGTGGTGCACCAGAATCTCTATTTTCACGAAGTCGTTGGTTGATTCTCAAAACATCGACTAGTTTGTGAGTTAAATCGTCTTCTGAGCGATCACCGCTATCAAGCGTAATAGAAGGTCTCACAGTAATAGGAGGTACTGGAAGAACTTGGAGAACTGTCCATTCGGGTCTGTTAACTTTGTCCATTCCGATAAAGATAAGATGTTCAGAAGGGATACCGCTCAACCATTCTCTAACATCTCTTGGGTTGAGTTTTCTTTCTGTCTCTTTGCCAGTGCCTTGAGTTTCCAACTTCTCTTTGAAAGTTGTCGGTTTGTCAAGAGTAATCTTACCTTGAGCAGCTCCACAGTGCATACATACTTTTCTCTTGGTTCCTGAAGTAACCTTCTCGATTTCCTTGATAATCTTGGAGAATTCTGTAGAACCAACACCGTGCTTTAGTATGATATCTCTAACTCTGCGGTGGTAGAAATCTTGTTCACTCAATTCAGGATTATTAGGGTGGGTTTCTTTTTCGTCATGCAATAAAATCTTGCTACATGAGTTACATGTCGCTTTTAATGCTGTTTTTATCAGGTTAACGAACCCTATGTGGATTACAGGAAGTTCTAATTGAATATGTCCGAAGTGACCTGGTGATTCATCATACTTACAATTGTCAGTTGGGCAAACAAGACCCGGTTCGATGACACCCATGTGCATATCCATTAATCCTTGGCTGTACGCACGTCCATCGTCTTTGTATGTATCAGCTGTCTTAACTTCGACAGCAGACATTTTTCTAATTTCAGTAGGGTCCATCAATCCAAAACGAATACTTGAGATACGCTTTGGGATTAGTGTTGTATTTCGGCTCATCTTCGGTCCTCCAGTTCAAGTCTCATTGCTACACCTAAACTCTTCATTTCGTCTAGAAGTAACTTGAATGCATAAGATGTCTGTACCTTGTAAACTTCCGCACCATCCCCGTGTATTGGGCTGACGTAGGTTCGCCTCTTTGGATCGTACCATGCAAGGTGACCTGATTGGGCACAAACATACATGTCAATTCCATCAGATTCATCGAGAAGTCTATCTTTGATAACCATCGATGCACCATGAGCAATTAGACAATCGCGCTCCATTTCACCAAATCGAAGACCTCCTTGTCGAGCACGTCCTTCAGTAGGTTGTCGAGTCAAAATTTGAACACGACCACGTGAACGAGCATGAATCTTAGAACTAACCAAGTGGTGCAATCTCTGATAATAAATACAACCAATGAAAATTTCAGCAGGATATGCTTCCCCTGTCTCACCATTAATCATCATTTCACGTCCAGAGTGAGCAAGACCATTTCTGATTAGTCCGTCTCTCAAACTGACTTCTTTTTCACCTCTAAATGCAGTTCCATCAATTCTTCTTCCTTCAAGTGAACCGACTTTACCACCAATCATTTCCAACACGTGAGCAACTGTCATTCTAGAAGGAATTGCGTGAGGATTAATAATCAAATCTGGAACAACACCATCGGGAGTGAAAGGCATATCTTGTGGGTCAACTAATCTTCCAATCACACCTTTCTGTCCGTGCCTCGAAGCAAATTTATCACCAACTTCTGGGACCTTGTGGCTGCGTACCATAACTCTAACTAAACGGCCAGAGTCAAGAGATTCGGTAACATATACGTTGTCAACCCATCCTTTTTCTCCGTGTCTAACAAGCATGGATGATTCTCTTCTTTCTTGCGCCATCAAGAAGGCACTTCCAGAGGTTTCCTCAAGGAATCTTGGCGGGCTAGTCTTTCCAACTAGTACATCTCCGCCTTCGAGATAGGTTTCTGGAAGTGGAAGACCGTCTGCCTCTAGATGGAAATATGCCTCATCTGGTTTCAATCCTTTAACTTCTTGAAGAGACGAACCCGGCTTTTCGATTTCTTCTACTTGGCCACCTGGGAATCTTCTTCTCTCGGCGTTGTAGGTTCGATTGAAAGTGGAACGAGCAAGCCCCAAATCAATAGAACCTCTGTTCATTATTACAGCGTCTTGCATGTTATATCCATGAAGAGACATAATTGCAACTATGAAATTTTGACCACCAGGTCTCTGATCAAAATTGGTGGTTTCCATTGCTCGAGTTCTAGTGATTGATCTCTGAGGATAGTGAAGTATGTGGGCACGAGTGTCCGGTCTCAAACGGTAATTAGCACTCGGTAATCCAAGAGACTGCTTTACCATTGCAGTTCCACCAGTAACACGAGGTGTTGAATTGTGTTCAGGATATGGAATTAGAGATGCGCATACTCCAAGCACTAGTTGAGGATCAATTTCGCAATGGGTGTGTTCTTCTGAATAAAGTAGAGGTAAACTGAATTTAGCAACTTCCCAATCGTTATTCGGCATTCGAATTTTAGCCTTAATCTTGGCAGTAGTCGCTCCAGGCTCCCCAAGGTTCTCCCACTCGATATTCTCGTTTGAAAGAGGTCTTCCAGAATATTTTCCGGAACCAGGGACTGTTTCAGGAAGTACGAATGGTTTAGGTGCTATGAACAAGTCTTCTTCTTCTTCTGCATCGACCCACTCTACAATTCCTGTGTCAACTAGTTGTTTGAAAGTCATTTCACCTGATTCCAACGCCTCAAGGTGAGAACTGGTCAATCTTGGTGCACCGTCATAAAGTATCAACAAGGGTCTTAGAATTCTTCCCTTATCAGTGTTGATGAAAATGTCACGATTTTCGGTATCATATCTGATGGATACTTCAGCAGGGATTGTACCTCTTCTTCGTGCAGACTTAAAATGACGAACTAAGTTGGCACCCTTTTTGTGGATTCCGTAAATATCTCCGTTAACGTGAACTCTGTCACCTTCTGTCCAGTCATCTGGTTGGAAAACGTCTAATTCATCCAACTGATTTCTAACGTCTTGTTCACTAATGTGTTCTGAAACGTCAATCATTTGAGCTGCATTCTTTACCAGTCCGCAATTTTGACCTTCAGGAGTTTCGTTAGGACACAGCCTGCCCCAGTGAGTTGGATGTAAATCTCTAGCTTCGAAATGCGGTTGGCTTCTTACAAGAGGAGATGTTACTCTTCTCATGTGTGATAGCGCCGCAAGGTAAGTTGTTCGGTCAAGTAATTGACTAACTCCTGAACGACCACCAACCCAGTTTCCTGTTGCCAAAGCATGCATTATTTTTGAGGTTAATACGTCTGGTCTTAAACAAGAAGTGATTCTTAACTCTCTTTTTCTGTTATGATGCCTTTCAAGTTGATATTTTAAATCTCTAGCCAGTTGTCCTGAGGAAACGCGGAATAAATCTTCAATCAAATCGCCAGCCAGCCTAACTCTCTTGTTTGCGTAATGGTCTTTGTCATTAGGCTCTTTAGAGTGCATGGCCATTTCTAAAACTTGACGTACAATACGCCCTAGGAAAATCGCTTTTTTCTTCCTATCAGTCGGTTGATTGCCTAAGTGCGGGAGTAGTTCCCTGTCTAGTAACTGGTTAACTCTAGCCTCTCGGTATTCTCTCTGCTGTCCAGCGGCGAATTTCTTTTGCAGCCATTCGTGCGCTTCGAGTACGTTTTGTACTAGGTATTCCTCGTTATCGTTTACTTCGTTGATATTAGCAACGATGTACTTGAAAGTCTCAGTAGGACCTGCGATAGATGTAAAAATCTCTTGGTCGTTTTCTGTACCCAATGCCCTCATCAGTAATACTACAGGAATAGGGGTTGTTCCGGCGGTGCTGATCTTAACCATCAACATTCCATCTCTTCTCTTTTCAACGGTTAAAGGCTTCCTCATACCATCTTTTTGGGAAAATATCTTTGCAACTTCAGTTCTCTTGGCATATCGCTTATTGATTTCTACAGTGACACGATTAGGTGCCAAGTCTTCGGTAGAAATTAGAACTCTCTCGGTTCCGTTGATGATGAAGTAACCACCTGGATCGAGTGGGTCTTCGCCTCTCTTTCTGAGTAGATCACTCCACATTTCTGCGTCTTCAGCAGATGTTGTTGGGTATAGATTTCTATTGTGGTCTTTCTGAGCGATGTGACTTGGATGAAGGTTACATCTTCTTGAACGAACCATAATTGGAAGGCTTCCGACTTGAACTGCTTCTTCTTTCGGAGAAGGGACGCCATTTCTTTCAATCTGGAAATCGATTGTAACGGGGGACATGTAAGTTAGTTTTCTAAGTCTACATTCCATTGGACTAGATGGATGTTCAGAACCATTGGCTTCTCTAATTGTTGGGTCGCCCAGNTTAATATTTTTTAAACGAATGACAATATCTTGGTCGACAACGTCCAGTTTGATAAATCCACCCTTATCATCAGAAATTTCTTCATCCGTACCAACACGGATATTTCTGATTATTTTTTCCATTCTAGACAACATGTTGTCGCCGGATGGAATACAATCGTTGTAAGATGCAATTTGGTGATTTACTAAACTTCTTTCTCTAAAAAATGACTGAATAATTTCTTGCATGATTTCTCCTCCTTAGTTACCCTCTACAATAAGCCTGTAAGCAATCGTTTTACCCGCAGATGGTGATTTTCGAATTACCTTGATGACTCTGTCAGCAATCCAGCCCGCAGCAAGCGGCTTNTGCTCGGGATCTGCTGCTAATTTAGCATTATCTAGCGACTCTGCTCGCTCTTTAAGAACTTGGACAACTGGGTCTGTGATTAATATTTTAGGAAGAAGTTCCTTGGCTATCCTATGTTTTTCGGTTTCCTCGTCAAATTCAATCATTTTCCAAGGCTCCAATTCCTTTTTCTCAACCTCAAATTGTTCTTCTTCGGATATGTTAGCATCACCTACTAATTCTTGATGTGGTACTAGTTCGTGATTTAATGCATTAAATCTGAGTTCAATTTCAGGGCGATCGAAATCATCTATAGCCCTTGATCGAATTGTAATTTTCTTGCTCTTCTTTTGTGCTCTTCTGCGAGAACCCTGCTCGGCAATTACAGCCATAACGTTAGTAAATGATTCGGAATCTTTTGAAATTCCTAGAGTAGAAGCAATTTCATCATGTGAAAGAGACTTGATGTCAGTCATGTTTCTATCCGTCGCCAATTTATGGGCGAATTCTTCGGAGACGCCGAGCTCCATTAGACGCTTTTTTGTTGCACTTTTAACTACCATTTTAGACCCCTCAATACACCCTAAACTGGCTAGACCGATAGCGAATCAGGCGGGCCCGACGGGGTTCGAACCCGCGACCGTCCGGTTAAAAGCCGGATGCTCTACCTGACTGAGCTACAGGCCCAACNTAGCAACTTGGGCCTTCATGCCGACTTGCCAACTGTTCATATATGTTACGCTTAGTATCACCCAGTCCCGCTAGGGCGGAACGCGCAACACGAGCGAAAAAATCGCCTAAAAACCTGCAATTTGGCCTGTGCGTGATTTCTGGAGCTAAGGATAATGAATAAAACCTTCGGAACAATCCCTCTAGCGATTAGGATGCCCGAATCACCAGTTTTCGGATCCAAACAAGCCGAAGATGANATTGAATTAATCAATCGCCAATCATCGACTAAGGCTTGGCAATCCCCTACCGGAGAGATTTTCCATTTGAATATTCCACCAACAGTTTATCNACCTAGAGAAGATACCGACCTCTTAGCCAAAGCACTTCTCAGACTCGGACCAGGAAAAAAGAGAAAATGTCTAGAGATTGGTTGTGGTTCAGGGGTTCTTTCCGCATTAGCTCACAGGCAAGGATGGGAAGTTACCGCTTGCGATATTAATCCATTTGCAGTAGCCTGCACTAGAGGCTTAGCAAAGGAAAATAAAATGCAAATGAATGTGTTCGAAGGCGGTCCAAGTCCAAAGGCCGATGGGGAAATTTCGCAGTGGACAGGAGACTCAAAATTTGATTTAATTTTCTGGAATCTTCCCTACCTAAAACTGGACGAAGATAAGATTGACCAAACCCTCGGACCTTTAGAAGAAGCTGGACTGATTGACACCGACGAAAACGGCTTACTCAATCGAACGCTGAAAATAATCTCAGACGGTTTATTGTCGGATAACGGGCTTGCACTTTTTGTTGTCTCCAGTCAAAACGAATTCTCTAACTATAGATTTGAATCTTATTCACTTGGCCTTGCAACAAGAGAGATGACCAGAATTAAATTTCAAGACGATGAAGAACTTCGCGTAGTTGCGGTTTGGAATCCATATTCAACGGGTCAAAAAATTCCCCTCGAATCCGTAGATTCTACCAACTCATTTCTGCTTAAATCAAATCTGCCAGAAGGTAGTTCAGTNTATACTAAGAATCAGAAGAGTGGGCATGGACGGCGTAACAGGCAGTGGATCGATTACCAGGAATCGTTCGCTTGTTCGTGGGTACTATTCAATTCAATACCAAACTTAAGCCCGGGATTGATACAAATATTAGCCGGATTATCTGTGATTGATACGATTAAATGCATAACACAAAAAGAGGAGGACATATTGCTTAAGTGGCCAAATGATATATTGATATCATATGATAGTAAATGGAGAAAGGTCAGCGGCATACTCATCGAATCAAAATCTTCCGGAGGTAATAACTTGATTATTGCCGGCATTGGTATCAACCTCTCAGGAGAATACAAAAATAATTTCGAGATTCCTGTAGGATTTTTAAAACATTATTCCGATAGAATATCTTTCGACAAAATATTGACGGTTTTGAATGCAGCCATCTCTTCGAACTTTGAGAAAATTGATGTCTTGCCCGACATAAAATTCTCCAACATCGAAAACAGAATTAATTCTGAAATGAAAAAAACTTTTCATGAATTCAGCGCTATTTTCTATAGAAATAAACAAGTTGAATTTTCTAGGATATTTGAGGACGGTTCAATAGAAATTTCAGACCGGAATAGTGAAACATTCAAAGTCGATGACTCAGAATCTATTAACTGGAAAAATTAATCAATTTCAGCATCGATTACTTCACTGGAATTCTCTTCTTTCCTCTTATGAATTCCAAATGCCAGTGATATTGCTCCAATCGGATAAGGTAAGAAATCAATAAATAAATTCCTCTGGACATCGACAAAAATTTCCCCCATTGAAAAACTAGCATTTCCATTGTTTGGTTCAAATTCAATGAACATCATATATTCGCCACTTGAGTCGGCAGTAAACTTGTAAAATGTTGAATCTATCTCTAAAACATCACTCAATGATTCTGAAATTGGTTCTAGTTCAGTCGACACTCCTTCTTTGGAAATTATTACGGTAACTGAATGCTCTGAAGGTATCGTAACTTCAAGATCTAATTTATCATTTTTGAACAAAACGAAACTCTTCTCCACAGTTTCGGGGTCTTCTCCTTCGAACTCATATGCTTCTGAGCTTACCCATGCGTGCATGATAAATCCGGCAACTAATATTGAGATTCCAACCACGATAAAGACATCACTAATCTTCATTGCTTGGGCTGAACCTCCTCCTGCCATACCAATCCCTGCTGTATTAAACAAATGAATGTAACCTATTTTTTTCGCTTTGGTTTGGGTAGATTAAATCTCATTCTAACCAANTTAATTTTTCCGCTACTAGTTAAGCTGATAACCCCTAAGTCTTCTTTTGAATCACTTGAAACAACCTCTCTAAATTTTGCAGACGATTCTAGTGGAACCTCGACAATTGCTAAACCATAAGGCTGAAAATTAAAATCATCAAAGTCACTGATTTCCAAATTCGATGAATGTTTGTGGTTTGAATTGTAAAAATCCATTAATCGCAATTTCTTAGTGGAATCGATTAGTTGAGATATCAAATCAATTCTTTTTTCCAAATCTAAACGTGTTTCAAATCTTGAATCAACCACGATACCGAACCACCTTCTTTTACCTCTTAGGGCTTTAGAAAGTCGTTTGGCCATAATGTTCGCATAAACTACTAGTTGAATACATTTCTTTGAATAAAGTCAAAACATAGTCTCTATTGGATAAATTTAGGGGGTAACGATTGTGACTGAAGACTCGGAAAATATTCAGGATACAAATGAAGAACTTGAATTATTAAAGACTACGGAAACCTCGCTTTGGAATCTATTCAAAACCTTACTTTCACCTAAAACTATGCCTCATATTGTTCTAATTTCATTTCTATCGATATTACTTTACATCACCTCAAGCGCTGATTCGTTGACAAACTTCTCTGCAGTAGCCTTCATTGGACTAAGTTTTGGATATTGTATCACTGCAATTGGTTCAAAAAATGAACGAATTAAAGCATGGACTATCTCGACAAGTGTTTCCGAAGAAAATTTGGATAACCATTTTTTTAAATTTATCAAAAAATTCAAGATCTGTATTTTCCCGATATCGCTAGCATTATTTTTTATGATTGTTACGTTCACTATTTTTGGGGAAAACGGAATAATCCCCCAGGTTTACGAACTTATACCTCTAATACTTGGATCTCTATTTGTAGTATGGGCAATTGTCCAAGGACTATCATTTAGTACTTGGGCTTCTTCAATTTCAGCAAAAAGAACCAAAGATGAAGGAAGAATTCCAACTGTAAAGTCTTCTACTGCTGTTAACGGTTCAATTTTACTACTTTTTTCGATTTTGACTGTTGGGATTTTCCAATTTGCCAAAAAGCCATCTTCGGCAATTTCTGATATTTTTATAGATAACTGGGTTTATCTCGGATTAGTAATTATTACATTTTCATCTACAACCGCTTGGACATGGAAAACAAGGAACTTAGGAAATCATAACAAATCCTTAGATTCATTTTCTAATCGTTGGACTTTAATCTGTCATCTTTTCTTATCATGGCACATACTTACTGTTTGGAGACAAAACTTCATGTCACCAAATACTATAGAAATTTTTATTGAAGAAATTTTGTTAATGATTTTTACAGTTTTTATGGCTATCTGGTCACTTACTTCCAAAGGCTATGCTACCAAATTTAAACTGCTAAATGAAGAAAATTCCTTATCATGGGGACTCGCTTTTGGATATGCATACGCAGGTAGCGTCGCTATGCTTACTAATGTGTTTGATGATATCACCACTGTCATGACTCTGGGCCATTTAATCGTTATATTGACTGTAATCTATGTTTACCGCAGAGTTTTACTAAATGTTTTGTCCACGCACGACGACAAGATAATGGTCAAGAGATTGGTCGAAAAAAGCGATACTAGTACACCAAAAGTTTCTATTTATCAAAATGAGAAAAATAAAAGCGAACTGTTGAGCGATGTAAATCAAGAATCGACTGAAGACTGGCAAGGTGATGAAGATGTTGATTGGGATAAAATTTCAGAAGGAAAAACAATTAGTGAAGACGTTGAATGGGAAAATGATGCTATAGAAATGGATTAAACTCACTCTATTCCTGAAAGTAGTGTTACAACCCTCATCGTATTACCTAAATCCTCACTAACCCTCGCCCCGAGTATTACCTGCGCATCTTTATCCAATGCTTCAGTGAATAACTGGGCAACAGAATCAACTTGGCTCAGTGTCATCCCTAGGCCACCTTCAATTTGGATGAGACAACCTTTTGCTCCACCTACGTCCAACGCAGCCAGAGGAGCCATCATAGCAGATTTAAGAATCTCTTTGGGGTCATTTGGATTTCCAACTCCCACCAGCAAGGTAGAATTACCCTGTTGTTCAACTATTGCTCTAAGATCCATTAAGTCTAAATTTATCAATCCCATTCTGAGCAGAGTTCTTACCAAACCATCCACTAAATCTTCCACCCATTCAGCACCCATTTGCCAGTTTCTGCCCTTTTCACGAGCTTGTCTAACTAATCTTTCCAGAGATAAGCGAACAGTAACATGCGCTACCTTCTGCAGCCTTTCTAGACCTTCATCAGCGATCTTTCTTCGAGTATCTTGAATATCAAATGGCAATGCAGCAACAGAGATTACTATTGCTCCTGATTGGCGAGCTTGACGAGCAAATTCATGAGCCGCCCCTGTTCCTGTCCCACCTCCAAGACCTGTCAACAAAAGTACTAATTCGACCGGTTCTAGCAAATTCCGTACAATTGTCGACATACTTCGCATTCTTTGCTCAGCGAGGGGAGGTAATGCAGCACAACCTAATTTGTCTACAGCAGTGCCTAACCGCAAAATTCTAGCTTCCGGGCAATTTGCAAAACTTGAATCATCCGCATCGACTAATAGAATATCAGAGCCACCCCCGGTACGTGACCAGGCACCTTTAGCCCATGAGCAACCCAAACTGCCGACTCCAGCAATAAGGATGCTTGATGACTCCATCGAATCTATGCTTAAGGAGAACATCAATGAACTTTAGTATTGAAATTATTCAATATATCGAAGATATCTGCGCCTTGCATCTCTTGCCCATGCGTTATCTGGTTCCAATTCAAGAACTAGATTGTAATATTTTACTGCAGTTTCAAACTCGGAAAGATGCCTTCCATATAAGTGTCCAAGATTGGATAGAACTGGAATACATTCCTCATCTTCATCGAGCATTTTAAGCAATAAACGCTCTGCTGCGCCTAAATCATTTCTAATCATCATATCTTCTGCTAAATCCAAATTTTCTAGTTGCTCTGAGGATAAATCATATGTGTTCTCAAATGGGGTAGACATCAGGCTCAAATTAGCCACTAAGACATCACTTTTCAAACCATCCAAAGGGTACAATTTTTTCTGCAGAATGAGCCGGTTTTTTGACCCTTATAAACATTCTTTTTTTGAAATAAAAAACGCAGTACTGCGAAAGAATTTTGTCTCTTATGTCGACAATGTTTAAAGAGTTCATACGAGTGGAAAGATTACTTGGGTGTCTCAATGTTGCGCAAGCCATTTTCAATACGTTACGTGTTGGTGTTGACTTTATCGATTTTTCTGCTTGCCCCTGCACTTGTTTCATCATCTCACCTTGGCATTGGGGGCGAACAAATTAACTCACAGGATGGAAGTACAATCACCGATGTCGCTAAGGAAGGTTGTCTGTGTCACAACGCTTTGGCTGACAACACCGTTCAAATTATTTTAGATGACGTTCCTTATGCTTGGGTTCCCGGTGAATCATATGATATGACTCTACAAGTTATTGGCGGCCCACCGGTTTCTTCCTCTTACACTGCCGGTTTTGCCATGAGAGTCAGTTCAGGGGAGCTTTCAGGAGAAAATTTGCAAAACTGGGAAAATGACGTTACTACTCTAACGCACACCGAAGCAAGCGTAAGTGTTTCAGACAGAGCTTGGACATTAACTTGGAAAGCACCTGAAGAGTCTTTAGGAGATGTAAATTTCTGGATTACTGGTAATTCAGTAAATGGAGACCAAGGGCCTGGAGAGGCTGATAAATGGAACCAACTCCTGTTCTCTGTCAAAGAGGGCGATGAAAATACAGCTGCCCTTGGAAAGAGAACTCTATTTGCTGGTGACGGAAATGTAAGTCCTCCAGAACCTCAAGAAACCGGTGTAGATCTAAAACACATGGGTGCTGAATTTAGAGCCCACATTTTGGGCTTGCTCGGATTCGGCGCAGTTCTTGCTGTGATTCTATTCGCCGGTCTAATGCTGCGTTACAGCTTCTCTACCTCATACAAGGGGCGCAGCAATCAACTTAGATTGAGATATAAGATTAGAAGAAGAGGTGATCAATGATGGACGATATGATTACTAATTTACTTCGTGACGTTGCTAAAGGCAAAGTTACCGTTGAAGACGCAAGGCTCGCTTTGGAAGATGCAACACTTACCGAAGAACAACTTGAATCTGCAATCGAAAAAGGTGTTTTTGAGCCCGCTGAAATGGGCACCGTAGTTAGTGCAACTTTAGCACCATCTGGTGGTTCATATCTTACTATGTTCTTCTTTGTCTGGGGTATTTTCTGGGCTTGTTACTGGTTTTTCTCTCTAATTTATGGCTTGGCCAAAGACTGGGACCAAAGACAACTTTCATTCCATTTAGCAATGGGAATTACTACTCTGATATTGATGGGACTAGTATATCTAAAATATATCCTGCCTGACACAATTATTGTTAAACATGCAATCAACAAATTCGTTCCTGAACACCAGAAAGACTGGAAGGAGTACAAGTGGTGAATATTGTGTCAAGAGAGTATGAATTAAAGCCGGCTCCAAGCCCTCAAGGTTCCAATCTTGGCAGTAATGAAGGGAAAACTATCAACAGGCGTCAATTCCTAAGATACGGATTTAACACCGCCACAGGCGTTCTTGCTGCTTCTTTAGGAGTGCTTGGATTTTCAGCAATATTGTTGCCGCCTGGTGGAGGAACTTCTGGGGATTTGGGAGTTGTATTTTGGGCAAAAGGACGTGAGGATGAAGCCTGGTATGGTGCTAAACATGAGCAACCTATGACACGAACAGATTTTGTTGATGAGGCTGCCAAATCAAGTACAGGTACCGCTGGAGCAGCGGGAATTTGGAATGGTGTTCCTGTGATTGTTACTTACGTCGATCACACTAAGTATGCTGGAACACCTGAATTTAATGGTAAAGCAAGATTCCAATTCATGGAAGGCTATGACGAGACAGGAAAGAGAATCGGCCATTTTGAAGACTTAAGCGATTCCGACCCGAGAATATTCCCTTCAGATAATCTTGTTATGATTTTTGGCCGATGTACACACTTGTGTTGTATTCCTGGTTGGCAGTTGGTTTCTAACTCTTACACAGATGATTCTTGGACTCCCGGAGGCGGTGATGGTGGCGGCACCAAACTATTCTGTATCTGTCACTCTTCTAGATTCGACCCTACCGCACTAGAAATGAACTCCAATAGAAATCGTTCTTCTGGAGCTACGTTCAATTATGCTGGAATTCGAAGATCTGGCGGCCCTGCTCCTGTAGGTTTGCCCTTGATACCTGTACAACTTAACGGCGATTTGATTGAAGGTATTACCGACTACATTGATTGGTACACATATTGTGATTGAGGTGAAGAAATGACAACAATGTTTTGGATTTTATGGTTTTTCATCGCCTTCGTAATTGTTCTTATTGCATTTACATTGAGAAAAGAGAATGAAGAAATGCCAAGAAGAGAAATTCTTCGTGCTGTTGAGTCAAGTGGTAAAATGGGATTTGCTGAAAGGTCTTTCTTATGGGTATTTTCTTGGCTAGATACTCGCTTCAGAATTCAAGATTACTGGAATATGTCTAAAGGTGCTTACTACAACATGCACAGACAAATGCCACTTACTCACGCTGAGAAGTATAAGCTTAGAATAATATGGTACTGGTACCCGTTGTACTGCCTTGGCGGTATTTCATTCCTTTCATTCATTATACTGGTCATCACTGGTACTGTTCTAGGGATTTACTATGTTCCAGGAGGTGAAGGTATTCCTTCACCGGCTTATCTGAGCATGCAATACATAATGACTGAACTACCATTTGGATACATCATTAGAGCTGTTCATCATTGGGGCACTCACTTTATGGTTGCTAGCGTATTTCTGCACATGTGTAGAGTCTATTTCACCGGAGCATACAGAAATCCTCGTGAACTTAACTGGCTTATCGGTGTAGCATTGATGGCCCTCACTATTGTATTTGGTTACTCAGGATACCTATTGCCCTGGGATTCATTAGCATATGGTGCTGCTGTAATTGGAATCAACTTAGCAAACTCCAGTCCACTAATTGGCAAGTATATCGCAACTCTTCTATTCGGCGGTTCTGCGTTAACCGAAAGAACCGTTACAAGAATGTATTTCATACACGTATTCATTTTGCCTGTAATAGTTACGGGTTTGATTATTGTCCACTTGTTCATTGTTTGGGTACAAGGAATTGCGGAGCCACATTGATTAAGGAGGTAAAAATATGGGTATAGTAGAGAATCTAGGTCGTGTCGCTTCTTCCTATATGGAAGAAAAAGAAAAACTCCAGTCGGTTGGTGAAAAGAGAAAAAGAACTCGTCTAGGGCATGGATTTTGGCCTCATGAAGTTCTAAGAGACTTGTTGATTTTCGCCTTTATGGCAGCGGTACTGTTGTATTATGCTTGGCTTATTCCTCCGCCTCTCCACGGTGCTGCAGATCCTTATGCGCAAGCAGGTTTCGTTTTCCCTGATTGGTATGTTCTATTTTCTTATGGATATTTGAGATGGGGTGAATATCTACCTCAATTCTTAGTTCCAACTGGATTTGTTGGAGAAATCGTTGGCCAACCTGTATTCCCTTGGAATGCTGCTTGGTGGGGCGCTGCTCTTACAGGAATTCCTGTTGGTATTCTAATTCTCCCACCATTCTTGGGAGGTAGGGAAAAGAGACCTGTTGAGGACCCATGGTTTGCTTCAGCTGGAGCAGTTTATCTTGCGCACATATGGTTTATTTCTGTATTTTCGATTAATATTTTCCTTGAATTATACCATAAAAATCGGTCTGATTATTGTAAGTTAGATAGTCATGGCGACCTACTCTGTGGAACCCGTGAACCCTGGCTTGCAGAGGCTTTTAATGCCATTCCTTGGGTAATGACCGGAGTGTTGTTATGGATTTGTATTTACTTTATTGCTAGAGGTATTCTGTCTAAAGCATGGGGCTCAAACTTTACACCAAGACATGCTAAACAAATAATTGTTGGAGCATTGATTCTATCCACCGCTGCCAGCGTTGCTACATGGGATGTTTATGACAAAGGTTTCTGGGATGCTAAAGGTCTTCTTACAATCAAAGATTATGATGAACTCGAATCTATGAGGACTCAACCCACGGATGTTCACGTTCATGCAACCAACGAATTTACTGATCGTTTTGACTGGACTGAAACTGGAATAGTACCTACTACTGCTTGGTTAGATTGGGGAATTTTCCAACCCGGAAGAGAGGTAATTATTGACTTCGCCGACTCAAATGGTCATCAAGATGCTTCTAATGGAATTAACGCTGCTGCGGCATCTACAATTCTTACCTCTACTAATTCTTGGCAAGCTTCTGGTAGTTTTGAAATTACTGAGGATCCAGTAAATTTCCCTGATGGTCATCATGAAACTATAGAGAAGTTTACCACTGATGTTGAATGTGAACACCGTGCTGAAGAGAGAAAGATAAATGACGTCAAAACCGATACCATGTTTTCTAGTAACATGGTCATTACTGATTCAAGAGGTAATGTCGTATCACAATTTTCTAACTGTGCTGGAGATTCATTAGACTTGCCTCTTGGAACTTACGACTATCAATTCGATGTCGAAATAACTGGTCCTTTAGCACTTAATGATACTATGGCTAAAGAAGTCTCCTTCTCAATTGCTTCTTTCCAACCACTGTTGGTTTGGGATAATGATGCTCCTAAAGCAATTGCTGGAATGACTGTCAATCTTAGCAATGCATCTGAAATGGCACTTGGAGCAGGTCAATTTAACATAATTGAAAATCCAACCTACCACACAAACCCACTAAGCCTCGATGCAAAACTAACCTATGCTATGTTTATTCCTTGTTTGACATTTGGAGCAATGGTATTTGTTCTTCTAAGATCTATGGCTCGTGGATATGAGTTCGAAATGAACAAGTGTTACGGATGTGATCTTTGTGATGATGCTTGTCCAGTTAGACTATTCAACGGCGGAGATAAGCTGAATATCATCTATAACTCATGGAATAATGAAGATGATGGTGTACCGCTATACTCATGTCTTACTTGTACTGCTTGTACCAATGCCTGCCCTCAACTTGTTGACTATGACTCATATGTCGATATTAGAAGAGGTTTAATTGTTGGTGGACCACAAGCTGAAATCCCACACACTGTATTACAAGCAGTTCTTTCTGCTGAAGCAGAAGAAGAAGCGGACGAAGATTTCATCTCTGTAGAGGATTATCCAATTTCCTCAAATATCGGTTATTACCCTGGATGTGTAGATTATTTGGACCAAGAAATGGTTTTCTCACACGTTAATGAAGGTGAAATGAATTTGGGAGATTCAACAACTGCAGCATTTACATTATTTGATGAAATGGAAATTGATGTTTCTTATCTAGGTAGAGACTTCTTGAAATGTTGTGGTCACGACCAAAAATGGCAAGGTCTAACTGAAGTCTTTGAAAAACTAAAGGCATACAACCAGAAGAAAATAAAGCAATCTGGAATTGATACCCTCGTTTCCTCATGTGCTGAATGTTTCAGAACCTTTGCTAGAGATTATGAACTCGAAGATGTAAAAGTGATGCATACTACTGAATTCCTAATAGAAAGTGGATTTGATATGAATTTGAGAGCCAATGAAGAAACCACTGTAACCTACCATGACCCGTGTAGATTAGGAAGACAGATGGGAATCTATGAAGAGCCAAGAGAACTAATCGATGGCGTAGAAAACGTCAATCTTGTAGAAATGGAACACAGTGGTGAAGATGCTATGTGTTGTGGTGTCTCAAGCATGATGTCATGTAACGAAAATGCACGTGCACTGAGAGTCGCTCGCATGGAGGAAATTAGAGATACAGGCGCAGATACAATGTTAACATCATGCCCTAAGTGTGTATCTCACTTTGAGTGCTTGAAGTTTGAAGGAGATGAAAGATATGCCGATATTGAAATTCTTGATGTTGTTTCTTTCCTTGCAAAGCAAGTTAATGAAAAGAAAGCAGCAATCGGTTCAGAAACTTTGAGTGTTGTTGAATCTGAAGCTTGATTATTTCTCATCATTCATTCCAACTATCTCATAGTTGGAAGGGAATAAGGCG
Source organism: Methanobacteriota archaeon (assembly GCA_002729095.1). Lineage (GTDB taxonomy): Archaea > Thermoplasmatota > Poseidoniia > Poseidoniales > Poseidoniaceae > MGIIa-L1. The sequence continues at coordinate 33,819 of PBWC01000054.1, read as the reverse complement.
ATTGCTACGCCACCTAAAAGTGCCAACAATCCCCAGCCAAACATTTGCCTGACAAATAGCATTTCTAACGCTAGTACAACTAGAATAAGGCCACCAATATTGGAGATCCAGACTAAGCTCTTGAATGTGGAAAGTGATACTCCAGTAGTGTCTCCCTTTCTAAAAGGTCCAAACTCTCCACCAAAGCGTTGAGCATCTGATTTTGTATCTTTTGACATATTTTTCACCTATCTATCATACTTATCGCATCTGTAGGGCATGCAAGTACACACAATCTGCAGCCAGTGCAAGCATCTCGAATAATCTTAGCCTTACGATTTGATTCGACATTCATTAGTGGGCTTCGCATTGGAACCTTGTATAACTCAATAGCATCATCGTCACAGACAATATCGCATTGATCACATCCAATGCATAGAGTTTCGTTGACAAAGGCAACGGTATCTTCGCCACCTTTAATTGATGCATGCTGAATTCCTCGTTGACGATTTAGAGATGCTCTAATTCGAAGAGCCTCTGCCTCACGGCGCTTTTTTAGCTCGTCCGCGGATGTCATACAGACACCCCGACGGGGGCCTTCTCTTCAAACCTAACGACTGTCATATTTACAAGTAAGTCACCGAAACAGTAGAAAGCACCCACTAAAAGTGGTGGATTCCAAGCTGTCAAACCGGTCCACGGAACCTCGTTAGCCCATGTCCAATTTTCGAGTTGTGTGCCTACTAACTCCATGACTAAGGCCGCCCAAGCCATAGTTGCATAGAGTCGTGGTTGGGGACCGAATCTAGTGAATAATAAAACCAGAATAAGAAGAATTAATCCAGAGGTATCACTACCCTGATAAAATCCATATCCAACCATAGGGATGAAAGGAAGTAGCATCGGTAAAGCCATTGACTGATTAATTCGTTCAGCCAATATTCTGCCCAAATCAAATAAGAAATAATGACCTGCTGGGACAAATAGAGGCATTAATCCTCTTTGGTATTCATAGATATTCCAAACTTCGCTGAAAAATAATTCCATAGGAGTGGCAAAAGCAAGGACAGTAATCATCTCGATTCTTTCTTTTTGATGAGTATTTTTGTAGATATATGCAAAAACTCCCCAGCACCAGAAATTAACCGGCCATTCCGCAAAATTATCCGGCAATAATCCTCCACAAGCAGTGGCAGAAAACCATAAGCCGATTAGAATTGTTAGAGAGTACAGTAATGTTCTGCCCATACATATCTCACCGCTTAGTAGAATTTTGATTCGCTACTCAATTTTTTCATATTCTGAAAATTCCTTCCCCATTGCAAGCATAGATAATTCGGCAACTAGGGCATGCCAGCCATGCGCATTTTTACCGTATAGGTGACCAACGTTAGAATAACTTTGGAAAATTGCGCTAGGAGAGTTTAAATTTTCAATATCGCTCTTCTTCTCATTTATGCGGTAGAACCATGATGCTGCTTGACCATCAACCAAGTACACAACTGGCTCAACTGGACCATTTGATTCAGTGTACAAACAAGTAGGAACTCCTTCTTGAATTAGGAAATTCTCAACATCTACCCCTCCCTTTGAGTACATTAATTTCTTCATTTTCCTGTTGGATAAAGCGAGAAGTTCACTACCACTTTTTACTGATAAAATTCCTAACCCATATGTTCCACTGTCATTCTTAATGAAAACAACTGGCTCTCTGTCGATTCCTAAATTTCGATATCTGTCATCAATCTTTTTTATAAAATCATCAACTTCAGCCGCTAATTCAATTCTACATGCTTCTTTATCTAGACATTTGTCTTTAGATACGAACCAATCTGTCATCAAATACCAAGGATCTATTCCAAGGATTTCCGAAATCTCCTCGACGTATCCATTAAGTGCTTCGAAGTGATTTGATTTTTTCCTAACATGCCATCCCATCTGTGGAGGAGGAGAAACTCTAGAAGTACCAAGCCCAGGGACAATTCCTTCGGTTAAGTCGTTATTTAGAAGAATTAAATCGGGTCTTTCCCCATCAACAACTATTTGCTGTTCTCCATCGAAATCTTTCAATTCAACGTGATCTAGTTTTAATGGACCAGATAAACCAACAACTGATCCATGTCCTCCAAGCTCAGGCGATCCTATTGTACATCGAAATCCTGCCATGGTTATCAACCTTTGAAGAGTTCTAAGATTTTCAGCATAAGCGGCATTACGAGTGTGAGCTTCGGGGTAAAGATGAACCCATTTGCAATTTTTATCTCTCCTCGAAATATGATTTTTTAGTAATGCTGCTAAATGCTTTTCATCTTCACTAGCCACATTGTTAAACCCTGCAGGAAAGTGATTTGCATCTACAACTGCAATTTTCCATCCTGCATCTCTAATGTCTACACTACCATAAATAGGAATAGATACTTCTTTTCTTTTCTGAGACATCCAATCAGTTATCAACTGTCGATTATCTTCAACAACAGACGTCAAATCATGCAAATTCATTATATCACCTCATCAAGTAAATCGGTAACAGTACCTGTCTTTTTACTACGTCCAAAATCTAAGATATGCATTGCTTCAAACAAACCTAGTCCTATGGCTATTTCTGGCTGACCTTGAAGAACTTTAGTAAATTTAGAATATTTTTTACAAATTTCATCTGCTCTAGGCTTCAGTTCAGTAAGGAAATTCTTCAGTAAGGATGGAGAAGTTGCAGTTCCAGCTGGAAGTTTTGGCCTTCTAACTATTTCTTTGGGTAGTTTTGTTAAATCCGCTGCTGCCCTAAGGGCCGCTTTTTCTTCCTTGCCACTCGGAAGTCTCCACTCCATTGGTAGCCTACTCGATGCTTGTCGATGTGATTTTCCAAGAAATGGGACTCGAACTTCCAAGGAATGCGCCATAGAATGCCTATCGACCAACCTTAATTGAAAATTACTAAGTTGTCCGTGTTCTAATTCGAACTGTAAAAACTCTGACAGTGACCCGGTGTGATTCTCCGGCATATGATTCTGCAAATACCAATTTTCACCAACAGGAAGATTTGAATTAATCAAATCTACAGTCACAGAGGAATCAATACTTTCAATTCTTTTTCTAACTAAATCACTATGAGCGGTTAAATTACGATATCTTGGATATCCTGCATGAAGTTCATCAGCACCTTGCCCACATAAACCAACAGTTACACGCTCTCGCATTTTCTTAAATAGAGGTTGAAAGAACATCACTGAAACATCTAAATCTTCTCCATGCCATGCTAAATCAGGTAGTATCGAGTCAAAACTATCATTGGGCAATACATACTGATGATGTTCCAAATCCAAAGTCGATGCGACAACCTCTGCTGCTTTCCAGTCAGGATTATCTTCATCCTCAGCAACTGTCCAGCATGCAGGAACTGGTTGGTTTGCACGATATGCTGCTTCATGAGCCACAGCAGCTACAAGCGATGAATCAAGGCCACCAGATAGAACGATACCTACCGGAACGTCGGACATTAATCGCTCTTGTACACCTTCCACAAATGTATCAAGTAAATATTCTGCATCAGTTTGGGGATTCCAAGAATCACTTGGATTCAGTTTTTGACGTTCAAAATTAGCAATTGAATGCAGAAATGCATTCCCCAATTCATCGATTTTCCAAAGTTCAATTGTTCCGGGCCTTACTTGAGTTACATCCTTGAGCAAGGTAGTTCCATCTAAAGGATATTCCCAAGCTAATCTAACTGCTAAAGCAGTTTCGTCAATTTTTGGGATGTGCCCTTCATGTCCTGTTAAGGCTTTTATTTCACTTGAAAATAGCAAACTACCATCTACTATAGTTCTCACCAGAGGCTTAATACCCATCGGATCTCTTGCTAAAATCAATTCTTTTCGCCTCGTGTCCCATAAAGCAAATCCGTACATTCCATTCAGTTTAGAAATCCATGAAACATGATTGGCAGCTGAAGTAGAAGTTAAACTTCCTGATATTTCGGAAGAATGAAGAGCGAGGATTGATTCTGAGTCTCCATTCGTGTTCCACAAGCCTTTAGATTCCATACGTAATCTCTCATAATTGTAAATCTCCCCGTTAGCGACTAAAATTTGCCCATTCACACCTTTCATGGGTTGCTGACTTCCACTCAAATCAACTATTGCCAGCCTAGAATGGCCAAGTGAAATATTTTCGTCTGCCCAGAAGTTGTGACCATCAGGACCTCTATGTTGAATCAATTTAATCATTCGATGTACTACTGAGGAATCAGGATTCCCAAACATCCCTGCAATTCCGCACATAACTAACGCTATGAGGAGTTGTTATTCAATAATAGTATTGAATTTAAAACAAAAATCACCACAATGGATACTGGAACATTGCCACTCCGAGTAAAATCATGGTTAATGCAAATACAAAGTAGTAAGCACCTTGAGGCGGGTCTGAATAATTAGTCTCTTCTTCCATGTCTCCCACAACTCACTGGAAAAGTAATACCCACTTTAACATATTGAATAATATCACATCAAACCGATGAATGGTTCTAGAATAAGAATTCCTGCTAGTGGAATTAGAAGCATTGTTGCATTATCATCAATGTATCTCAACCTAGGCATTTCTGCAAAAGCACAAATTGGTGCGAAAACAATTGCTAACCACCAAGGCGTGCAGAAAAAATACCAGCATGCTAACCAAATAGCGAATATAAAAACAATTGAATAAATTACCACCTTTCTTGTTTCCGCTCCTCTGCGTCTTAGTTCACCCATGAAAGGATCGCCAAAAGCGAGCGATAAAATCAGTGGGTACGCATATTCTTTAATTGGTACTAGCAACAAAACCATTCCAACCGCTAGACCTCCCCAAGCGAGTGCTGATACTTGATTTGCCTCATATTCTCTTTGACCGAATACTGTGAAACTAAACTTTAATCTTAAGGCTTCTCCGAAAATCGCAATTAAGATTACAGATGATACAACCTCCTGTAATGTTAGCCCTACAATGTCCGCGAATGAATCTCCAAACTCGAAATAAACTACTGGAATAAGGAACATTGAGATGTGAAAAAGTCGACGGAAAACATGCCCATAAATTCCTCCTACGGATAAATCAACAGGATTGGTCATTTCGACTTGCTCAGACATCTAATTTCCACCTAATACATTTAAGGCTTCATCAATAGAAATTGAACCTATCGATAAATTTTCGAGTATTTCATCTAATTTACTCGATTCTAAAATTTTCCGTTCATGCTTAGCAAGAAGTCTCTCTCGCCATTTTGCTCTTTTTGATCGCCCAGAGTCTTCTAAACCCAATAGCAGAGACGATGCACTTTCAATACCATCCCCAGTGTGAGCCGAAGTGAGAATCACCGGGGGAGTTTGTCCAATTCCTAATTCGAACGATTCTTCAATCTCACTCGCATGCTGAGTTGCACCTGAAATATCTGATTTATTTACAATTACCGCATCTGCTAATTCTAGCAACCCTGCTTTTTCTGCTTGTACTCCATCTCCTCTGGCAGGACCTTCCACAACCACTATTCTATCACTAATAGCAGCACATCTGACTTCAGATTGACCTGAGCCAACAGTTTCAATAATCACCCTTTCCCATCCAACCGCAATCAAAAAATCAACCATATCTGAAACAATTAATGGTGCGCTACCCGATGATTTACGTGTTGCGATTGAACGAACGTAAATTAAATCTTTAAATTCCTCGTTATCAATTGCGGTAATTCTTACTCTATCTCCGAGTAATGCACCACCTGTTCTGGGAGAAGAAGGATCAATCGCCAGTAACGCAGTTCTTATTCCTAATTTTGACCATTCAATTAGTATCTTGTCTATCAGACAGGACTTTCCTACTCCAGGAGCCCCTGTTATTGCGATAGAAGACCATGATTCAGTATCTGGTTTAGAAAATAATTTGGGGAATTTTGATTTGATATCATCTATGTTTATGTTTCTGTTTTCTAATAAACTTAGAACTCTTGCCATTGCTCGACGGTTGCCATTTATTGCAGAATTTAACAATTCTAAATTCAAAATTTCACCTCAAGCAGAAGAATCCCAACGCCAAGAACCATTTTGCCCGACGCCCGCATCACTAACCTCAGTTGCTTGTTCGATAAATTGTAGGATTTCAGCAGTTGGAGTTCCAGGTCCAAATATGGCTTTGATTCCACAAGCATACAAATCTTCACGATCTTCAAAAGGAATTATTCCTCCCCCAAAAACAATAACATCTTCCAATCCTTGCTCAATCAATAGTTCACAAACTCTAGGAAACAAGTGATTATGTGCACCAGATAGGGATGAGAGACCTAAAAATCTCGCATCTTCATCTCTAACCGTGTCTATTATCTGCTGAGCAGTTCTTCTAAGACCTGTATAAATTACTTCATGACCTGCATCTCTAAGTGTTCTAGCAACTACCTTCGCACCACGGTCATGACCATCGAGTCCCGGCTTGGCAACAACAATCCTCAAAGGTTCGCCCATCAAATCTTCGAAGAACTCTCTACCTAAGAATAAAACCCTAAAAATTACTCTTTTCATGCGTTTACAATAAATAATTAACAGATAAGATGCAAATTTAATGCTTTTTTCAAAGGCAAGCAATAAGGGCGTCTTTTGCATAGCATTACTCGGCGAAGACTATGCCTACTACCGAAGATAGACTCAAAGACCTGCGAGTTCGAAAGGCCCAAAGTGAAGCAGGTGGAGGGCAAGCAAGGGTTGATGCTCAGCATAATCGTGGTAAAATGACAGCTCGAGAACGGCTTGAAATGTTACTTGACGAAGGCACATTCCAAGAAATCGATGCACTAGTTGAACACCGGTGTAAAGATTTTGATATGGATAAAAATATCATACCTGGAGATGGTGTTGTGACAGGACATGGAATGATTAATGGTCGCGAGGTTTTTGCTTTCGCACAAGATTTCACTGTATATGGAGGATCACTAGGTGAGATGCACGGACTGAAAATTTGTAAAATTCTAGATATGGCTTTGAAAACTGGAAGACCTGTAATAGGTCTAAATGATTCTGGAGGGGCCAGAATCCAGGAAGGTGTTGCGTCACTTGGAAGTTATGCTGAAATCTTTTTCAGAAATGTTAGAGCATCTGGTGTGGTTCCACAAATTTCAGTTATTATGGGGCCATGTGCAGGAGGTGCAGTTTATTCACCGGCAATCACAGATTTCGTAATTATGGTCGATCAAACAGCTCACATGTTTATCACTGGACCCGAAGTTATCAAAACAGTAACAAATGAGGTTGTCTCTTTTGAAGAGTTAGGGGGTGCTAGTACTCACGGAAGTAGATCTGGAGTATCTCATTTCACTGCCGAAGATGATGAAAGCGCTATTAACTTAGCTAGAGACCTGTGCGATATGTTACCTGCTAATAATTTAGAAAAAGCACCTGTTAAGAAAACCTCAGACCCTTCAAATCGTAGATGTGACAAGTTGGATTCTATTATTCCCGAAGAATCAAACAAACCATACGACGTAGTAGATGTAATCAGTGAAGTTGTTGATGATGGGGCTTTCCTTGAAGTTCAAGCAGAATGGGCACAAAATATCGTTATTGGATTTGCACATATGGCAGGTCATACTGTCGGAGTTGTAGCCAATCAACCAAAGGTGTTAGCAGGGTGTCTAGATATCGACGCAAGTGATAAGGCTGCTAGATTTGTTAGATTCTGTGACGCTTTTAATATTCCAATTTTAACTTTCGAAGATGTCCCCGGATTCCTGCCTGGAACAAATCAAGAATGGGGAGGAATAATTAGACATGGAGCCAAATTACTCTATGCCTTTGCGGAAGCGACCGTACCAAAACTAACTGTAATCCTCAGAAAAGCATACGGCGGCGCATATGATGTTATGTCATCCAAGCACATACGTGGAGATTATAACGTTGCATGGCCGTCCGCTGAGTTAGCAGTTATGGGAGCCGATGGAGCAGTAGAAATTATTCATAGAAGGAGATTAAAAAACGCTCGGAATCCTGAACAAGAGCGTCAAAGATTAACCGAAGATTTCAATGAAACCTTTGCTAATCCATACAAGGCAGCAGCACTTGGATACATTGATGATGTAATCGAGCCGAGTGAAACCCGAAATAAGTTAATCCGTGCGTTAGAAATGCTACTAGATAAGGAAGAATTACGACCAGCAAGAAAGCATGGAAATATTCCTCTGTGAGTGATAATATGACTGAAGCAGAAGTACTCAGAATCGCTGCAATAGCCGCAGTCTTTTCCATTTTAAATGAACAATCAGAAGACCCTTCACAGGTCGGAAGAACTCTTGGTTTACCATGGTCACAAGATCATAGAAGAATGAATATGGGTAAAACCTCATTGATGAATTTACGAGCTAGTCGCTCACCGTGGAAGTGAAATAATGTCGGAAAAGAGAAAAGTCATAGTTGATGGAACAGAATTTGATGTTGATATCGAAATGGATGATGGTATTTGGACCGCTACAGTTGAAGGCCGTACTTTCAAAATTGAAGTACCTGATTCAGGCCCTGTCGTAAAGAAGAAAAGGAGCCAGGGAGGTAAGAAAAAGAAGTCTGGCACTGTTTCTGCTAATATCCCCGGAAAAATTGTCACCATTGAAATCAATGAAGGTGACGTCGTTGAAGAAGGACAGGTTATTTTGATACTTGAGGCTATGAAAATGCAAAACGAAATCCAAGCACCCATATCGGGAACCGTCAGTTCCGTGACTTGCGAAGAAGGCCAATCTATTGAAGCGAATGTACCTTTAGTGGTAATCGAACCAAATGACAAGGATGAATGAAAAAATATTACTCAAATAAGGCGATGCTTAAAGTGTATTCAGTTGTAGCATACAGTATGTCGAATGAACCCGTATGTGATTTCCCTGGATGTGGCGATACAGGGGAGATTGTCTCAAGACTATCTCCTGAGGGATATTTAGTCGCTACCGGCAAAAAAGCCTATTCATTCAGAGAAGCTTACCGAAGATTTCACTATTGTAAAAAACATCATGATGAATTAATGAGTGGTGTTTGGTCTAGAGTTAGAAAGCCAGACGATAAAAAAGATGGTCATGTTGCACCAACAGCAATATGAGCCTAATTTTACCAAGGCAATCATAAATGATTACTTACTGCGTTAATCATGTCTGATAGTGATTTTTCCAATGATTCAATATCGATGAAGCCATACTTGATTGTAATGATGTTTTTACTTATGAGTATGTCATCCGTTTTCAATACTGTTTCTGCAGTCGGAAGTAATCAAAATGATATTGGAACCTCCGGTGGAGATTTACCCGATAACTTATCATCAACTACTTCTATTCCAAACTTAATTTTTAGTAATTCAATTACAGGTTCTGGAGAACTGGTGAGTATTACTGATGAATATGACTACCTACGAGTTAGTTTAGCGTCTAACGAAGGTTTGGCGGTCGAACTATCATTCGACCAAGCTGATGATTTTGACTTGGTAATATATGATTCATCAGCGCAAATAATAATCGATGATTCATATAGTTATAATCCCGAAACTGTTTCCACAAACGGTTCTTCAACTGGTGGAATGGTGTATATCGAAATATCTGCATATTCATTTGGCTCACTGTCAAATGGATCGTATGACATAACAATTTGGAAATTTACTACTGGTTCCGGTGGCGGAGGTAGTGGAAGTAGCGGATTGGCAGTACCAAATCCATGTAATGGAAACGGCACTACTGCTCCGGATATTTTAGAGCCTAATGATACTCCTGCTACGGCAACTTTAGCATCACTACTACCGATATACTGTACTGGACTGAGTGTTGAAATCAATTCTGCTGGTGTTGCTAATGATGACTACTTTGAAATTCAAATGATTAGCGGAGTCACCTATTATTTTAATTTGACATTCTCTCATGCTAACGGAGATATCGATGCGGAATTAGAAGACTCGTCAGGATTTACCTTGTCTTTCAACAACTTCGCTTACATGACTTCTTCAAGCGATAACGAGGCGGGTGAGTATACTGCAACCTCAAATTTTACAGCTTACTTCAGAGTTTATCACTACTCCTCATTTAGCGCAGCAGGTGCTGTTGCGAATGTATATGATGTTGAAATTTCAACTGATAATCCCGGCGGGGGTCAATCTTTTTCTTCCATGGACGTGACTATGAATAGTTTTACCAATGTTACTTTGGAGATGACTGGTTTGACTGTCGGTGATACATATCAGTACGAATTTTATCAATCATTTGAAAATGGAATAAATCAATCCATCACTAATCAACTAACTCAAGGACCTTTCTCATTTGTTGCAAGTTCTACAACTTACATTGTCAATTATACCATCACTAGTGGTGATATCGAAGGTTATTATTCAGTCAATGCGAACCTTTCTGATAATATCGGAGCAGTGCTGAGTTACAGCACAGATTCATTGTACAGAGAAATGTTAATTGTTAACACTACATCATCTACAACCGGTGAAATCTTTTCAAGTAATCTAACTGTTGGTGACCAATATACGATACACTGGATAGTTCTTGATATGGTACTATATTTGGACGAACTCGATGCTGGACAAACACTCGAATATGCGATTAGTCAATCTTTGGTAGATCAAAGTTTTTCAAATTTTTCTGCAGGTACGAGTTCTAACTATTTGCAGGCCAATTGGCAAAATCCGACAACAGCAAACGAACATGTTTTCTTCGCATTTATTTCTGAACAAGGAACAAATACAAACCTTTCAACTGTTGAGGGCTATTTAGGATTCCACTACAAAGATTTCATTCCTCAATTGCCTTCTGCTGTCATTACTAATTATTCATTAAGTACTACTGCAACTAATAATGATTTTACATCAGAAGGACTAGATTTAGTTCCCGGGGATAACTATTTTCAACAATTTAGAGTTGAAGATTCTGGTGGAGCTGATATTGCTTATTCCTCACTAACCTCATACACAGCTACCTCACAGAATATGTCATTCGGTAAGTTCTTCTACACTACTCCAACAACTTCTGGCCAGTATTGTCTATATTCAGAATTATTTGATTCAAATAATATTCAATTAATAGGAGATTACGTTTGTCTAAACTTTGTTTTTGATGATGATAATGATGGGGTTGCGAATGAAAATGATGTCTGTCCAAATACGACACCAGGGGTTTCAGTAGATTCAGTTGGATGTTCATTATCGCAAAAAGACACTGACCAGGATGGTTACAACGATGATATCGATGATTATCCGAATGATGCCACGCAATGGGTTGATGGTGATGGTGATGGATATGGAGATAATCCAAATGGAAATGTTCCGGATTTATTCCCTAACGATAGTTCACAGTGGGCTGATCAAGACGGTGATGGATATGGAGATAATCCAAACGGAAATTACTCCGACGCATTCCCTACAGACCCAACTCAATGGTCTGACTCTGATGGAGACGGTTATGGCGATAATGCGAATGGAAATAATGCAGATATGTGGCCTACAGACTCCACACAATGGACAGATAGTGATGGAGATGGTTATGGAGACAACCCTACCGGGACATCTGGAGACCAATTCCCATTCGACGCTACCCAATGGGCAGATCAAGATGGCGATGGATATGGAGATAATCCAAATGGAAATCAAGCAGACCTTTTCCCAAGTGACGGAACTCAGTGGGCAGATCAGGATGGTGATGGATATGGAGACAACATAGGCGGTAATAATGCCGATAAATTCCCAACAGACTCTACTCAATGGTTTGACTCAGATAATGATGGATTTGGCGATAATCAAAACGGAAATTCACCAGATGCTTTCCCCACCGACGGAACACAATGGGTAGACCAGGATGGTGATGGCTATGGAGATAATCAAAATGGAAATAGCCCCGATAAATTCCCGAGCGATGATACACAGTGGTTTGATTCAGACGGTGATGGTTTTGGAGATAACGCAAATGGCAACAATCCCGACTTGTGCCCAAATACGCCTTTTGGGGATAATGTTGACCAAAATGGATGTTCACCATCTCAATTAGATGATGATTTAGATGGTGTTTACAATAATTTAGACGCCTGCCCTGAAACTCCTGCAGGCGAATCTGTTGACTCTAGCGGTTGCTCTGGTTCACAATTGGATTCGGATAATGATGGTGTAATGGATTTGTATGATCTATGCCCGTCTACTCCACTAAATTCTATAATTGATAATGCTGGCTGTTCCGAAAGTCAATTAGATACAGATCAAGACGGTATTTCTGATGACATTGACTTATGTCCAACTACGTCCCCACAAGTTCCAGTAAATGGACAAGGATGTTCTGCATCTGAAAGGGATTCGGACCTTGATGGCGTTAGAGATAACCTTGACGAATGTGAAGCAACACCTGAAGATGAAATTCCGGATAATCAGGGTTGCTCTGACTCACAGAAAGATGATGATTTTGATTCAGTATTCAATGATATGGATAACTGTCCTGATACTGAGATTAATGCCGAACATGATTCATTTGGTTGTTCACCAGATCAATATGATGATGATAATGACCAAATTGACAATACATTGGATAATTGTCCTGCTACACCGTCTGGTGAGCAAGTAGATTCGAATGGATGTGCAGATTCACAAAAAGATGAAGATAATGATGATATTTGGAATTCAGATGATCTTTGTTTTGATACTGTTGAATCTAGACCTGTGGATAAAAATGGATGCTCTGATTATCAAAAAGATGATGACGATGACGGATTTTCGAATGCAATTGATGATTGTATTAATACTCCATCAGGTGAAATAGTGAATTCAAGAGGTTGCTCTCTAAGCCAAATTGATACCGATAATGATGGAGTAAATGATGCAGAAGATGCTTTTCCAACCGACCAAAATGAGTCAATTGATACTGATAGTGATGGTGTAGCAGACAGATGGGATGATTACCCAGAAGACCCTACAAGGTCTGAATCTACCACTGACGAGAGTGGAAATGGAATGATTTATGCTCTGTTGATTATCATAATTCTAGGAATTGTAGGAGCTCTGCTAGTAGTTAAAAATCGTCAAGTAAACACTCAACAAAATTCATTATTTGCGCAACAAATGAGTTATGAAAGTAATTCAGATGAATCTAATTTAGAGCAAAAAGATATTCCAAATATAGAAAATACTCAAGCTGCACCTAATACTTGGGAAGAAAACGGCGTGCACTGGACTCGTGATAGTGAAGGTAATCTCTCATATTATGATCAGGAAACTCAAGCATGGAAGCCATATAATCTAATGAATTAGGATGATTGAAATGAACAGAACTGTATTTTTAATTACATTCTTCATTTTAATTTCTAGTAGCCTAACTGGATGTATCTCTAATGATTCTGAGTCTGATAATATTGAGTTAACTGTTCAATTTGCAAAAACTAATGGTACTATTATCAAATCCTTTGCGGATGGTGAACTAGTCTCTACTGAAAATGTAATTTTAAATTTCAATTTTGATAAGACGACATCTTCAAGCGATTTAACCATTTTCGGTATTGAAACAAACGGTGAGCAATATGTTACCGAGAGTGATAAAAACTCTGAAATTTCGATAGAATTCTCAAGCCACGGATTTTATCATCTAAATGCCTATGCAATTGATGAGAATGAAAATAGCAAAAATATGTCAATTTTTGTCAGAATTGATTCTACTGTACATTGGATTGAATCAAATACAAATAATCCTGAGCCCGTTAAAATTGAGCCAGTTCCTGAAAATAATGGAAAGTACCCTGGTATGATTGATGTATTTTCTAAGGTTGAGAATCCGAGTATAATCAGTGACTTCGGCGGAGGAGGTCAAAGTGTACAGTTCACTTGGCAAATTATTGATAGAATTGAAGATGTATGTCAAAAAAAGAGTAGTGAAGTTGAGGACGGTGAATCAGATGAATGGGAGACTATACACTTTAACACATATGAGGATCATGAATTAATGATAACATATGATGATGGTCAAGATAACATCAATGTTGAACATTATGTTACAATAATGTATGCTGAAGAAGAAACATTACCAAATATGTAATTATCAGACTATTCCTTGTGCAATCATTGCTTCAGCAATCTTCAGGAAACCTGCGACATTTGCGCCAAAGACATAATCTCCTTCTCGGTTGTATTTCTTGGCTGTATCCGATGCATTCTTGTGAATATTGACCATGATTCCTTCTAATCTTGAATCGACTTCTTCTCTAGTCCAAGATAGCCTTAGAGAGTTCTGAGACATCTCAAGACCTGAGGTGGCAACACCACCGGCGTTAGAAGCCTTACCTGGAGCGAAAAGTACACCATTCTTGTGGAAAACTTCTACGGCTTCAGGTGTACATGGCATGTTAGCACCCTCGCCAACTGCTATAACAGAATTATCAACCAGCATTTGCGCTTCAGCACCATTAAGCTCATTTTGTGTAGCACATGGAAGAGCGACATCTACGTTTACACCCCATAGCCCATTTGGTGTTGGTTCAGGAGCTGAAGCTGTGAAAGTAACACCATCATGCGCTTTGGCATATTCAGAAATTCTACCTCTTCTATTATTCTTCAAGTCCATTATCCAGGCTAACTTTTCTCTATCAATCCCTGCTGGGTCATGGATCCAACCACTTGAATCAGACATAGTAACAGGTATCCCACCTAAATCTAATACTTTCTCACAAGCAAATTGTGCTACATTTCCTGAACCGCTAATGGAAACAGTTGCACCTTCAAATGACTTACCCTTGGTAGCAAGCATTTCTCTTGCGAAATAAACTAGGCCATAGCCAGTTGCTTCAGGACGAATTAGTGAACCTCCGTAGGATAATCCTTTGCCAGTTAAAACGCCTGCTTGGAAATCATTACGAAGTTTCTTGTACATTCCAAACATATAACCTATCTCTCGTCCACCAACACCGATATCTCCAGCAGGAACGTCACAATCCTGTCCAATGTGTCTCCACAACTCCATCATAAAAGACTGACAAAACCTCATGACCTCATCATCTGACTTTCCTTTAGGATCAAAATCTGAACCTCCTTTACCGCCACCCATTGGCAAACCTGTAAGAGAATTCTTGAAAATTTGTTCAAATGCTAAGAACTTTAAGATTGATGCATTGACACTTGGATGGAATCTAAGACCGCCTTTGTAAGGCCCAATTGCACCATTGAATTAAATTCTAAATCCTCTGTTAACTTGAACTTCACCCGAATCATCAACCCACGGCACTCTGAAGTGAATTAATCGGTCAGGCTCGACAACTCTCTCCACTACAGAAGCATATTCAGGGTTAGCAGCAAGTACTGGTTCAAGTGATTCTAAAACTTCTTTTACGGCCTGATGAAACTCAGGTTGTTCCGGGTCTCTTGCAACTACTTTGTCATAAATCGTATCTAGAACGCTCATTTCTACACCTTGACACTATGTGTTATTCACGGGCAATTCTAACCCCTTTCTAACTGTTACCCCTTTAATCGACTAAAACAAGTGAAAAAGATAGGCTGGCTAGAAATTGTAAGGGCAAACTATGTTGAATCTTTTTAATTTTTCAAGTCTTCTCTGTCCTTTAGAATCTATATTCGACATATTTTTTATCGCTTCTTCAATCATTGCGTGTTGATCTGGTTGCAACTCAATGATCGTCCTAAAAGAGTCTAGCATAGACCATTCGTCTTCTGAGATAACGTCATCGTCCAAGGCGGCAATAAGTGCTGCCTGATATGTTGAAACATCTCCCGTTAGTTGGCCAGAATAATCCTCTTCCAAATCATCAAATGGATTCTTCTCTTCACCTCTAATTACTGCTAAACACTCAGCAGTTTCACTGGGAGATACTCCTAATGCACCAGCAAGAACATGAAGTATAGCTGCCTCATCATCGGTAATAATTTCATCATCCATCGCTTCATTCAAAGTTCTGAGATAAAGATACAGTCCTCGACTCGGATTAAGGCTCATATTTCAACTGAACAATATCCATCGTATATGTATTACCATTGTATTTCCATGATGGAAGAAAATTCCACTCAGAACTTTAGCAATTATTTCTAATCAGTTCACTGGACGCCATAAAAGAATAATTCTGTTGTATTACAACGTATGACATAATGTAATCATTTGTAATAAGTATTATAAGGCGTAAGCCATTAGACCCTTCTGAGAGGAACTGGAATGACTGCTCCAAGTACACTGATATCTCTTCGAATTACTGAAGAGGATTTACAACTACTTGACTCTAGAATCGGTACCGATGGTGCTAGAAGTCGTTCTGATGTTGTTAGGCTGGCAATTCAAGAATTCCTTAGCGGCCAGCCCTTGTTACCTGAGATGGATTCTGTAAGAATACCTCTAGGCCGTGGCGATAAAATGCGCTTAGGACATTTATATGAATTACAAGGGACTACAACTCAAGAAGCAGCTCAGCAAGGTTTGAAGCTGTTCATTAGTCAAGCACTAGAAAAGGAGCTTGCAGAGACAAAACAACTCGAGGATGCTGTTGCTAAAGCAAGAGCATCTACGATAAAACGTGAAGAATACCAACAATAATGGTGAGAGTGCAAGAGGGGATGGGATGATTAGACATAACGATAAGCGAGACTTACGTGATGTTACCTTCGGCGCTGGACAAGATAGATCCAATCTGTTTGGCTTCGCCGCTTTGCGTTTACGTGCCCGCTTTGCACGTGATGGATCAGGTCCAATATCTAACGGCAATGGACCAAATTTCCCCCCGGAAAGTGGACGGGGGGACTCAGATTCCACCCCAGCCTGCTGAGTTGGTGGTTCCCACGTGCCTAGCCCCACATACTGGGCACAATTATTCGCCCCAATGCTGCCGCGCCCCAATCCTTTAGAATGGTCGACTGTGGTTAAGCAATATGAAGCCTCATGGCAGTGATTTAGCGGACGGTGAGTTTCGCTTTTTAGCCCATGAAATTCCGAGACCTGGACAAATCGAAATGATTTACGAATCAAGGGAGGCGTTGAAAAGTGGAGGATATCACTTGGCTGCTGCGCCCACTGGTATTGGTAAAACCGCCGCATCACTTGCTGCAGCAATAGAAATTGCTCGAGATTCTCCCAGAAAGACCCACGTATTATTCCTCACTGGAAGGCAATCTCAACACAGAATCGTAATTGAAACTGTGAGGAGTATTAACTCTAGATTAAATGGTAAAGAATCTAATATCAAAGTAGTAGATTTAATTGGTAGAGAATCTATGTGTGACTTTATTGATATGCAAACGGGGAGATGTGATTGTGAGAAAGGGTCTTCTGAAGGTTCGAGATTTGCTAGAAGAGAGGAAATGAGTGAATTCATACTTGAACATCCAAGGCATGTTGAAGAGACTATAGAAAAGTGTAAAATTTGGGGATTATGTGCTTGGTCAACGTGCCGATACTCAGCTAAAGATTGCGATGTATTAGTTTGCGATTACAATCATGTTTTCTCGGATAATGTTCGTGAAAATTCACTCCCCAGTATGGGAATAAATCTTGAAAATACAATAATCATCGTCGATGAAGCACATAATCTGCCGGACAGAATTAGAATGAACATGGAGAGAATTATAACGCCAACTATTGTAAGAAACACATCAATGGAGTTAGAAGAATATTTGGGATATCTGAATGTAGATTATGAAAGAAATATGTCTACATCCGTAGCGAAAGAAATTGAAATTGTTGAATGGACATTTGAAATAATGAAATTAGCTAGAACTAAGATTGCTGACCTATTTTCTAAATTACACTCAGGTTTGGGCTATGATGAAGAAGAGGAAATTGTTCAAACATCTCAAATAATCGATGTTTTCAATTCTGCATGTGATGAATATGAAGGTATTTCAGGACAAAAAAAACTTACGCAAGAGGGTGACGAAGTAAAGTATGTGGTTAATAGAGAGGAAAGGATAAAAAAAATCTATCAAGTTCTGAACCGTGTAAAAATAGAAGTTGATTCTGAGGACGAAGAGGCGATGGAACCCGATTCTTACAGACTAGGACATATTTTGGAATGTATAGAATTATTCTCTAACTCAACCGCTCTGAGTTTAGTTTTCAGCAACAAAGGTAGGGAAGGAAAGATAACATCACACCTACTAGATCCCGGTATTGTATCTGGAAAATTATTCTCANCAGCAAAAGGGGCTATATTGATGTCCGGNACTTTATATCCGCCACAGATGTATGCTGACATCTTAGACCTCCCCAAAGATAAAACATCAAAATCTGAATATAAATCACCTTTTGCAAAAGAAAGGAGACCAGTTATTGTCGCTTCAGATGTTTCAACAAAATATACCGATCGTTCAGAGACAATGTGGAATAAAATAAGGAGTCATATTCAAGCACTCGTTGATGGAAGTGATGGTCATATTGCTGTTTTTTGCCCATCATATAAATTACTTGAAGAGATTCTTGAAGATGTATTTTTTAGAGGAATAAAGAAAAAAGTCGAAAGTCGTGATTGGTCGAAAAATGATGTCGATAATATTGTTGATATGTTAAAAAGTGAACGTTCAAAAGATAACCGTNTTCTNCTCTGTGGGGTTTTTGGAGCTAGACTTTCAGAAGGAATTGACTATAGTGAAGGAGTATTGGATGCAGTTGTTTGCGTAGGAATACCAAACCCCCCTCCGTCGGTTTTATCCAACGCTTTGAAGGATTATGCTTCGGATAAATTTGGCAAACANAATGCTTGGAGATATACAGTAACNCAGCCGGCTNTAAATTCNATTCTTCAAGCGATGGGCCGGCCTATTCGTTCNATNCAAGANAGAGCNCTTATTCTTCTNTTAGACAAAAGAAATCGAGACCAAAACTATGCCAAATGCTATCCAATAAATATGAAGATGAATGTCACCAGTAATCCTGATACGACGACAAGTTTCGCAAAAAGGTTCTTCAAAAGGGTAAAACCACTCAGAGAATAAGGTTCAAAACTGTAACAAGGTTCATTGNGGTTAGACAGGAGGGAGTATTATGTCGTCATGGGAAGACATTGAAGTGAGTACTGAAACCAGAGACTTTGAAGAAATCGAAAATGAATTCATTCAAACCGGCGGGCTATCAATTACTCCAGAAAAATTGCATAATGAATTTCNCATTAATGCCGAACATCTCGGCGAAGTTGAACAGCGGCATAAGCAGGTTCTAGTAACTTCAGGTATGATTCCTGAGGATCATATAGCTTGGACAGAACCCAGTTTATCTCTAAAATGGATGGTAGAAGAATTGAATGGAAGAATAAATCCTGATGGTCTAACAATTCCTCTAATGGGTATAGAGTTAGAGGATTTTCACCTTTCATCAAAAATTGATGAACAAAATCATAATGTGAAAATCTCGATTAATGATGGACAGAATGACAACTTTGAAAGAATATTTAGCATCCCTAAAGATTCAATCAAAAATGAACTAAAGGCACACTTCATCAACAACAGACTATACCTTAGATGGTAATTATCTATTTGGAATACTTGCAATTGTTCTAATCTCTTGACTCATTCTTTCTAGGGCTAGTTGGGCTGTTTCTTGATGTTGTGGACCTAATTCTTCTCTACTGTATCTTGCCATCTCGAACATATTATCCAATGCCATTAGAGCTTCATCTGAAATCTCCGGCATTGCTTGTCTAATTGCAACTTCAAACTCTCTGACTGTTTCGAAATCTCTTCGCAAGAAACCATTTTGTTGCAGAACTGTGCATAGATTTTGATAGCATGTGAAGATTGTTTCTCTAATAGAATCTCCTGCAGCAAGTAACTCCGCAGTATATGCAAATACTTCTGCAGCTTCTTGTAATAATTCATTCGCCATACGTCTTCGATAAATTACTACTCCACCGATTGTTAATGCAACAAGAATCATAATAATCGCATAAATCCATAATGAATTTTCGGTTTCCTCGTCAATCGATTTGTATATAGGATCAAAAGAATCCTGAGTTTTTAGATCTTCAAATGCTTGCCTGCTAGCCGGTGAAATAATTGGGTCAACAATTTCTACGTCTAATGTCAATTCACCATAAGTGTCCCTATCGCCATAAGGTTTAGTGGATTTAAATTCGAACGACGCAACACCGTTTGAATCAGTGGTGTAAGTTAGAGGGCTTGTTTCTGGAAGACCTGAAGAATTGATTAGTGTGAAGGTAACTTCAATTCCAGGGACGCCTGCATTAACAATAGAATCATTAGCTNTGATAGTGATTGAACCAAAGATTTCTTCCTGCTCGTCTGGGATAATTTCTTCAATGTACCATTCAAAATCCACGTTTAGTTGAACAAATATTGGATGTGAATGACTAGCACTGTTTAGGTATAAAGACTCATTTTCTAGTACGTCTAAATGAACATATTGTATTCCATATTGATACCATTCAGGGATTACTGTGGACAATGAAAAATTACCATTCGACCACTGTAGATTTATAGTGTCACTATCCAAACATCGAGAACCTTCTCTTTGACTAACACAATTCGACCCATTGCCAACATAAATTGTTAGGTTTTCAAATATCTCTCCCGAGCCTCCAACCTCAGAAATCGAGCCTGTAATTTCAAGCGGGCCAAAGGTCCCATCAGACCTTATCACAATAGGAGATGACGATTGGTCAATTGTGAACTTTAGATCAGACCAAACATATGCTATTGCAGAAATGTCAGAGCCTAAGTGTGAATTAGTTCCATCGAAAATAACCTCGAAAGTATGCTCCCCACGTTCTAGATCCAAAGTTACAGGGACAATAAATTCCCATTCTCCATTTGTTGAAGTAGTGGTAGTACCAATCTGCTCTCCATCTAGGAGAACCCTTACTATTTCTCCTTCAAGACCTTCTTTAGTCAATGAATCAAAGTCGAATAATCTTCCAGACAATGACCAAATTTCACCTCTAGTTGCTTCCCTACCATCATCGAATAATAACGTAATATCTGAACGATGTGCAAGGAAGAAAGTTACATTACTAGTGTTGGCTCGATAGTAGCCCTGAGACTCGGAGTATGCAAATAATGTATGATTGCCAAATTCAAATATATCAGGAACTGTCCAATTAAATACGAATTCACCGTTAGAATCAGTTGATAAGGAGGCGATAATAATTCCCTCAATGATTAAATCAACATTATGATTTGGAATTGCAATTAACTGATTATCTACAATAGAACCCGTAATGGATATATTCTGACCTACAGCAATGGTTTGCGGCATATCAACACTAACAAGTATATGACTGAAAATATTCCATGTAGCACTATCGTTACTTGGCAGATAAAATGTACTTCCGGTAAATCTTACTTCAAGTAAGACTGGACCCAAATTAGCATCTCCTGGAACAGGGTAAACTGCAGAAAAGAATCCTTCAGAATCAGTATCAACATTAGTCATGAACTGACCTCCAAGCCAAACTTCAACAGTCAGGTTGGCCAATGGATTTTCCACAATATCTAGCAAAATACCCTCTATAACCATGACTTCTTCTCTATTGACGTCGGCGCCTTGAGTAATTAGCGAAATAACCGTTGGGACACTTACATTGAACTCTACGATATCAGAACTTGGCATGTAATACTCAGGATTAGATGGCTCGCCAGTTCCTACAGGGTCAACCCAATCTCTACCTCCATAAAATTGAACTTCTATTGTATGAGAGCCCGCAGAAATATCTTCAGGAACTGCCCAACCTAGACTGAAATTACCGTTTACCGCATCTGTCTCGATACTAGCAACTGATTCGCCATCCACGACAAGATGTACCACTGCCGAAGATGGGGTTCCAGAATCTAGGAGTGGAAGTGAAAGATCATCTAGTAAGGTACCGTTTACAGTAATGAAATCACCAGCAACAATAGATACCGGATAGTCAGTAATTGTTAGATTTGTTTGGGCGAGTACTACAAAAGTAGTATTGGATTGGGTGCCGAGTATTCCAGTAGTTCCTGGGATACCAGCAAATACTGCATCGATATCCAATGGTCCGACTTCTTGATTGCTCGGAATCGCTAGATCTCCAAAAGCACTGCCATTAAGTGCTGTGGTAATGGTAGTGGTAATACTAGTTCCAACTAATGTCACAATAACTTGTTGACCATCAATAGCGGCACCGGTATTATCTTGAAGTAGAACTTCAATTGATATGTTATTACCTCTTTCAGTTCTATCATTTAGAGTTGGTTGTCCTAGTGAATCAACAGCCGGAACCATGAAAATCAACCTACTGAAACCTTGACTATCGAATTGCTCAGTGTCATTTGAACCTAGATAGAAATTAACAGTTGGAATAAATGAAGCATCAATAANATGNGTNCCAGNTTCNAANGAATCNGANAGAGTTATNGTNGCATTCCANANTCCTCCTNGCCTNACTGTTCCNCCACTNACCGAGAATCCNACNGNNTGACCATCGATAGAGAATAGAATATTTGNNGGTAATACTGTTCCATCTCTTTGTTCAAGNCCACTTCCNTTNTCNGANACAACNGTNCCNGANATGTTGAAGGATTCNCCTGCNACAGGGTTGTCGATGATTGAATCGATTANNAGGAAGGTTTGNGATCTAACAATAATCGTGGANATNTTNGATTTNGTTGATGTNAAATCAGAACTACCATTAAACCAGAATGTAGCCGTAACCAAGCCTAGAGGGTTGTTTACAGGAATAGTATATGTCAAGTTGAATACACCTGTTCCATTCGTTTGAATTGAGCCAATCCAGGTTTCTTCAAGTTGAACTGAAACATCGTATCCGGCTAGAGGCAAGAATCTGTTTGACGCTTCAACTAACTGGCCTGAAAGGTTTACATCATTTCCTCTATCAACGATTATCGGATTTAGAGGTTTAAGGTTATCAAATTCAGAAACACCAAAAACGAATATAGGTGATTCTACAGATGATTCAAGATAAAATGGTGAAGAATCCTCAATCACTGCAATAACTAACGTTCTGTCGCCTCTAACCGTACCGTTATTTAGAACATCAGTAGGTACTGTCATATTGAATGAACCGTTGGTAGTGGTAGAGTAACTTTCAACCAGTGTTTCATTAGGATTGTTTAACCAAAATGCCTCTAATTTGACGGAACTAATCAATTGTCTAGATGTATCATCTGCATCGATAACTTGTCCAATTACATTA
The DNA here is from genome assembly GCA_002729095.1 of Methanobacteriota archaeon. Taxonomy (GTDB): domain Archaea; phylum Thermoplasmatota; class Poseidoniia; order Poseidoniales; family Poseidoniaceae; genus MGIIa-L1. The sequence continues at coordinate 10,705 of PBWC01000054.1, read as the reverse complement.
AAGTCAAGACCTGCCGTAATTGAATTTGGAATACTATCTATTCGGAAATCTGTATTTCCTTGGACAGTAAGATTTGTCATGGTGAAGTTTCCTGTTCTTCGAGAATTACCATAATCTAAAGGATCAGACAAATCATCAGCCACAAACATCCTTACTTCATAACTACCGGGAGCTATTCCTAGGGCATTCCACTGAAGTATTGCGGTTCCATTTTCATCGCTAAGAACACTACCTATTGTTTGGTTAGTTCTATTCCAATCGAAAATGAATTGAACCGAAGCATTTGCTATCGGTGAGTCATCTGCAATATCGGTAATCAAGGCACTGAAGTTGAAATCATTATTGGTTAGAACAATATTTTGTTCTTCTCTATCCTCAGCAAAATTAGTCACCACGAATTCAGATTCAACCCCAATAAGAATCGAAGGTTCGGGTTGCGAAGTGGTATTTCCGGAAATCGGGTCAGCAATAATTTCACCAGATGCAAAGAATGGGCCATCTTCAGGTGCGAATGTATAGAAATCAAAGTTGAATAAAATATCATAAGCGCTGGAGCGTAAGTTAGTTGGGACATTTATTGTTTGGTTAAAAGTTGATGTTGAATTGTTTACAACACCTTGAGCAAGGTCAATTAAATCACCTTCTTCAGTAACTAATGACATTGAATATTGAGTGATGTTTTGATCTAAAATAGGCGTATTATATACATCATCAAATATAGAACCGCTAATGTAGGTAGAATTTCCTATATGNGTCCAGTCTTGACCCAAAACNAAATTCCANCCTATTCCCCCTTTAACTCTNANTGANCCNAAACCATTAGANGTGTCAAATAANTCAGAACCATTGAAAATAACTTCTAAAACGTANTCTTTAGCCTCTAGATTAGGATCTAAGTCAATGCTTACAAAGATAGAATTGGNTANGTTCCTTGTAGTATTAAACCAACTTCCGTTAAATTTGATATCAAAATCACCTTCTACAAAGTTAACTGGTAGATTTCTATGGTCTACAGCAACTATCGAAGCCAAGGCAAAAGTTCCTCGTAATTGAGGTGAGGTGATAAAACCAAAGGAAAGGCTACTTCTCAAAGTATATGGTTCACCACTTGATAGGTTAGCATCATCAGTAGCATCGATAGAATTAGGGAAAAACCTTAGTTGGAATTCGATTTCTCCTGCTGGAGCATTTGCTAGACTTGCATTTAGATTAAACTGTAGAGCAAAGGAACCATTAACAGTTGTATTGAAAACTTCACTCCAAGGTGTAAAACTTCCGTTTTCCCTGATGGATAGAATTAGATCGCCCTCCATATCAACAGGGGTTGTGCCTGAAGAAACAGCAGTTCCATTCACCCACAGGTCTTGTCCTACAACAAAAATACTCTTGTTCGAAAGAGGACCTTCTATGGTTGCTGTTAGATTAGGTGCTTCACGAATGTCTAGATTCATTGATAATGATGTTGGCCTGATATGATATTGAGTAGTTACGGCACCAGGTACTGACTGGTCGTCTACCCAACCTTCATACCACAGTGTAGCAGGTATGACTGCTATATTTTCACTAACATCAAGTTCTAATGTCACTGACCATGAACCACTCGGTGAGACTAAACCACTAATGTTATTTGACCCATTGAATGACGAGTTAAACGATAACCAAACCTGCTGGACTCCAAATTTATCGGAAATTCCTACGGGTTGATTCTCTAAATTCAAATCACCTTGAATTATTGTAGTTGAGCCAGCACCAACTACCGGAGAATTAACCGCAAGTGGAGTTGAATGATTAAGAATTGAATCATCTGTTACGTTGATTAAATTAGGATAAATTACAGCATTTGTGGGTATAAAACCACTTGACTGGAAAACAATCGCTACAACATGAAGGCCGGGTAAACTTGCCTCGGAAGGTGTCCCGTTGAATGAGAAGTTTCCGTCAAGGTTGGTAGTTTCAGTTCCTATCAGTCTAGATGGAAGAATTGCTGAACCGGGAACATCAGAGATTTCCTCGATTGGAATTAGGTACGCGTTCAATGATGAACTGTCAATCGCTGTTTGATTTTCAACAAATCTGAACTGGCCATCAATGGTAAAATTTTGACTAGCGTCTCGATCCCATGTTAGAGGAGATAGCGTTTGGTTAACAATTTCAACTTCTTCGGCAGCAGGACATGAATCAAAAGGAATCCATCCAAGATCTATGATAGATGAACCAGTATCTAGTTCCAACCTAACCTCTCCCCATGAAGATTGATGAATTGTTGAGACAGTATACCCATTTCCATTCCATTCACCTCCAACATAGCCTGTAACATACCTAGCAGGAATCCCTGCTAATCTAGCCATTGTAACGAATGCAGCATTGAAATCATTACATCTACCAAACTGATTATCGATGACGAATTGGGCAATATCTCCACCAAATGAAAGTGTAATTGGATCATGATACCTTTTGAAATCAAATGTGTCGTTCCCTTCTCTCAAAAAGTCGCTTATTGCTAACGCTGAGGAATAAGCATCCGAAGCACCGGATGATGAAACGACCTCATTCGTAGTGTTTAGCACTACAGAAAGTGGGTTTGATAAATCAACAAATTCTGGTATCAGTTCTAACTGATAACTTTGATTAGAATGGGGTATTGTGTTTGAGGCAATTGAATCCCAATCATAAAAATATTCTTCATTCTTGGTTTGAATTGAATCAACAACACCCGATATTAGTTTCAAATTATGAGTATCGTTACTTCTAGAAATCAGAGAAGATGGATCAGACCAAAATGTGACATTGTAATATTGAGACGATATTGGAATAGAACCTCTTGAAAGAGAGTTATTGAATGTTATAGTCCAGTCAACTGAACCATTTGAAAGCGAGGAATCCGGTAGATTAGAAAGATTGGTAATTGAAGGGAGTAGTTGGCTATATGGATGTACAGTATCGATGTGTGCATAAGTAGTTCCAGTATAGAAATCATTAGTGTTTTGACGCCATCTGTGGATTTGATCAATATCTACAGTTCCCGATGTATTATTAGCCCAAAAAACAATACCTTGTGCCACAATATCATCTGTCGGATCGAGTGGATTAAATCCGGAACCTACACATCCAGTACTCCAGAATTCTTGGGGACATTCATCTCCATCAATCATCCCTCCTCCGTCGGTATCTGGATTTGTCCAATCTGTCCCAGTTAAGTTCTCTATGGCATCAGGAACTCCATCGCCATCAAAATCTTCCGGGAGAATGTCATCAATTGGGTTGTTTTCTGGATTAGTACCGTCAAAATACTCGGACCTGTCATCCACACCCCCGCTATCAGAATCAAAAACTTGCGGGTCAGTTATCCAAACATCCCCTGAACCATTAAAAATTCCTATCCAAGAAAGGTCACACCCAATTGTGGTTTCAAAATAGTTGTTCAGTCCGTCTGAATCATCATCAAGTAAATTACTACATGGTTCATTAGGATCTGTGAAGTCAAATACTTCGTCAAAATCACTCACTCCATCAGAATCAGTATCCACTAAGGACGGATTTGAAAAGAAACCGTAGGTCCCTAGTAACTCTTCCCAATCTGCCAACCCATCTCCATCTGTATCTCTATAATCATCATCACAGTGTTGCTGGGTAGTACCCAAAGTACCTGCCGCTGATGCAGCAGTGTGACAGAATGAACCATTTCTGTTAACAACTTGTGTCACTCCAACAGGGGGCAAACTAGAAACCCCAACCAAAGATTGACCAAATACGCTAGAATAGGTAAATGAAACTAAATTACCTGATACATTAAACCAACCAATACCGCCATTTGGATTGAATCCAGAGCCATTGTCAACATCAATAATTGTAGTTCCAGTTGTACTAATAATCTGAGTCTCAAAATTAACAAATGAATCGCAGGGGTCGGTACCATGGGTAGCATTGAGTTCTTGACCATCATTCACTCCACCATAATCTGAGTCTGCCACGTCCCATAGGGTACAAGACATATTTTCTTCCCAATTTTCGATTCCATCCTCGTCTTCATCTCCGGAATCTTCTTTGCGAGTAGGGTCTGTTTCACCAGGGTCTATTTGCCCATTGCTATTGTTATCTTCATCTCCATCATCAAATTCATCGCCATCAGTATTATTATTGCGAGGATCTGTTGCTTGTGCTGGATTTCCATATTGCCCGTTAACTTCAACGCCGTCTATGATTCCATCATTATCAGTATCTGCCGCTGTAGGATCAGTAAGTAAAACTAAGGCTTCGTATGAATCATTTAACCCATCATTATCACTGTCGCTCCTTTGAGGATTGGTAGAAGTAATTCCATCTACTTCGGCAGTAAATGTCAAACATCCTTGAAGAGGATCGCATGGCGTTGTAGTTTCTGTAGGAGTTCCTTCTGGGCCATTTCTAAAACACGGGCTAGAACCACACATAGTATCCCATGTTGGATTAATATATTCTAACAAATTGTTCAACCCATCGCCGTCCGGGTCGCCATTAGGACCATCTGCATTAGATGGTGATGTCGCATTGAGGCCGTTAGCGGCTTCCCAACCGTCAGGCATTCCATCTCCATCGGTGTCCCAACCTGAAACATCCTCGTCTGCGATGCCGTCTCCATCATCATCATCAGAACTACAATCTGCATCTCCATCACCATCAGGGTCTGCAGAATCAACTCTACCGTCTTGGTCATCATCAAACCCATTAGCACAAATATTTCCTACAGGATCTTCATCACAAAGAANTGTATTTCCATTTCCATCTGCACCAGTTGCACCACACCCAGGCCTGTTGTATTGCATTGCATTTTCTTCGTCCCAGTTATTTACTGGCACTGTCCCATTCCACCAGACCCCGTTATCTAGAATCGTTGGAGTNGCACTGTTATCCCAATTAGAGGGCATCATGTAGGTNTACTCTTGCAAATTAGACATACCATCGCCATCAGGATCTCCGACTGCGCCATCATCATTAGCACTTGAAAGAGGGTCAAGACCATATTTCCATTCCCAGCCATCAGGTAGACCATCGTTATCTGAATCTGGATCGCTTGGTAATAGATTCAATAAAAATTCCAACCCGTAAGTTAGGCCATCACCATCTTGGTCAGTCGTAGCTCTAGCCTCCAAAGAAACAAATTGAATTGATGCGAAAACAGAAAATAGCATTAAAGCAACTAAGGATAACGATTTGAGTTGTTTTTTATGATGTGAAATTTGCCATTGATGCTTCGGCTCGGAAGATAATGAAGGCTTTCGCATGATACTCATGCCTCGGGCTGCATTAATGCTTCATAAGGCAAATGGTACGATGTTCATACAATACATCAAATTTCATCTAAAGCATCTAATAATTCTAAGTCATCATCATCTTCCAATGAATCTTCAGAAACAGGCTCAGGGATATCTAATCCTTCATCAGATTCCATCTCTAATTCTTGAGGAACTTCTTCAATTAGATAGTTTGAAGAGTTGTATCTTCCCCTTCTGTAAACTGCTAAAAATAGTATTGCAAGGAGACCTGCAAATAGAGCAATAGTTTGAGGTTCAGGTTGATATATCTCATTCAGTAAACAAGACACTCCTCTACATTCTGTCTTGAAAGTGAACTTAGATATTTGATTGAACTCTTCAGCATATGGCACTTCATCGTCCATCGGTGTTACTTTCAAAGTAAAGTCTACTTCGGAACCATCTTTTAAGTTGGAAGGTGCGGTTAGCTCAACAAAGAAATCTTTACTCGAATATGCAGGTAAGGTTAGGAATAAGAATCCACCACCAACTTGAGTAGATGATGCGGAAATCTCTCCTTCCCATCCTTCAGGTTCCTCTAATTCTATGAATACATCTAGTTGGACATTATTATCATTAGAGATTCTAAATTCAATACTCTTTTTCTCTTCGGAAGAAAAACGTGTGAATTCACTCTTTTGTGTAATCGGGAGGTTTCCTGGTTGTACTTCTTCGCTTACTTCAACTGTAAAAGGTAAATCGAAATAACGTGCTTCGCTTGATTCTACACCCTCCTCACGAATTTGGAGATAAACTGTATGATTACCTGCCTCAACATTAGATGGAAGTTCTATTTCGAGTTCNANGTCGGCATAAGAACCTGATTCAAGTGAAACTACAATTACGTCATTTTGAGAACTATCTGTAATGCTATAGTCCCAATTTGTATATCCAATATCACTGTCTTTATTTCTTTCTAAATCCTTTGGGTTGATGAGTTTCCAAGTAGTTTGTCCCACAGTATCAGTTGAATCGGTAACTCGAACTGAATAAGATACAGTATCTCCTGGATCTACAGATTCAACCCTTCCAAGTTCACCTGCATCACTATCCGATATGACTTCTGCAAGTATTCCAAAGGTCCTGTGAACAGTAAAGCTGACATCTGTCCTTAGGTCACTTTCTCCAGCACTTGTAATTTGTAAACTAACTAAACCAATGTCTTGTGCTTCCCTCTCAGCAGGAGGGAATAAGTCCATTCTAATTGTAAGTATATCATGAGAACCGATACTAGGTGTGACAGAATTAATTCCTTCTTCAGTCAACTCTAAACCAGTATCGTTGTCATAGAACTTGTACTGCCATGATGTAGGCATAGCATTAACTCTGATGAAGAAAGTATCCGAATCAAAGCCTGAATTAAAAACATCGATGAAGAAATCTCCAACCTCGTCAGCATCAACATAATGCGACAAAGTTTCATCATAAAATTCTGGTCTGGTGGAATCGACAATTTGTATTTGATGTTCAAAATCCTCAAAGATAGATATCCTTGGTTCAGCAAATACTCCAACTTCCTCAATNTCTAACACTATTTCGATAACTGCAACCTCGGTAGTAGTTCCATCAATATCAGCAAAAGCCCTAGCCTCAATTTCTAGTTTGTCGGGGCCTGTTGATAAGTCACCNTNAGGAACATCAATTTGNAAAATNGGTTTGGCAGAAGAGCCACCGCCGTTAAGTGAATANCCTCCGGGTTTGTCCCAAGATTCGGACCATGTTGATGGAAGGGAACGGGCCAAGTCGAATACAACTTGTAAATCAGANGAATCTGAACCAGTATGTTCAACNAAAAACTCAACGCTAGAAGTCATTCCAGGTGCTATCAAAACTGTNTCTGGTTGTGTNGAAGGTAACGTTAGATATATGTCATGTTCAACAAAAACAACACCTTGATGTTGGAACAAAACTGTATGACCTTGAATATCTTGTATCTCAAGTAATACGTCATAATCCCCAGGATCAATGCCTAACGGGTAGGTGAAGGTGTAATTTCCAACAAGACCGTCATTATCCAAAATTAAATCATCATCTTCAAATTCTTTGTTGAAAACAACTGTAGCCCCAGAATTTGTACTCATTATCAGATTGACAGTCTCAATATCATCTCTTCCAAAAGAATCTTTGATTTGTAATGTAAATTGCATGGTTCTAAATTCACTTCTATGGTTAGGTGACCACTCAAGAACTTCAGAATCAGTCCATCCTGAGCCAGTCATGTGAACCTTGACCGCAGACTGAGATAATGCGTTAGCTCTAACTTCAATTTTAGAAAAACTGTTAGTAGAGTCAATATCGCCATACTGCATCATAACATCACAGTCGCCGTCGCCACCGCCGATTCCTGAACCTTGACAACCATCTATTGAGGCATCAACCTCTAACCCTAGTCGCTTCCCGTTCTCAACCGTGAATCCACTCGATGGGATTTCGATATTGATAATGTTGACCGAGTAACTGCAAGAGTTGCCACCAAATGGGTTGCTGCTTGTGCATGGGTCTTCTAATGTAATTTGTTCGGACTCAACAACTGAGGAACCTGATTTCAATACGAAGTTAATATCTGCCGAAGCCCCTTCATTTCCTTCGAATTTTAGATAAACGCTAATCTCTATAGCCGGAGTAGAACCTTCACCGTAGATCTGTATGTCGCTAATCATTTCATTGGTGTAGAATTCCAATGTTGACAGAATGCTTTCTTCTTGAGATGAACCATCAGGCTCCATAGTTGAAATTGAACCATCGCCGCCCGACTCAGAAGTTGCTGCACCTATGAACAAATCATATGACTCATTGGAAGAACTCGCTTTGAAGATATTGGCACTATCTTCCAACGTATTTTTAGAACTATTGCTCAATCCGCCTAAAGGCATCACTGAGCCGATGAATAATAATACAATAAGAAGCGGAATGAAGCGGCCAGGAGTATCTAATTTGCTCACGCTCATCTTGTTCACACAACATGCTGTCACTGATTCGGTTAAACGGTTTCGCATTAATGAATCAAAATATAGCAAATTTTGAACGAAAAATTTCTACCGNAATTGNCNCTTNTGTAGTAANTTCACGAATCTACTTTTACAGCTGAAGCTAAGTTTGACACCATCCATGAAGATGCTGCCGCCAGTTGTAACCAATCCCCAGCACCCCATTGGCTGATATCACTTTCGTACACGAAAACGCTGATTATCCAACATAAACTTGCCAGAGTTTGACCAATCCACTCAAAGCTCGAAATTTTTTCTAAGTTGAACATGTAAGAAAACTCCTGACTGAATCACGTCAGTTTGTCTTAGTAGATAGATATTTATTCTAATTTCAACAAGTTAAGCACTCTTGTCCGCAGCAGGATAAGTCATCTAAGTACATGCCCCATCCTTTGTAAGCTTCTACAAAATCTTCCGTTGGCAGGTCTAGAGAAGATGCAAGTGCTTCAGCCACTACAGCAAANCGCTGACGATATTTGAAAATAAAACAGAAAATATGACCGTCGTGACGTACTGATGGACCGCAGAGAAATACTCCGGGAACTTTGGTTGATTCATCACGATGGGTCAATGAAGGAAAGCCATCATCTCTCTCATCGAATAGGTGAGTCACAAACTTGTGACTTCCCTTGAAACCACTGGCCAGTAGTGGTTTGTTTTTTGAACTGAAAACTTGCCCACCATCAGTTTTAACTTGATATTCTTGATTGTCATAAGTTACAGAGTTAATCGAGGTTTTACCAAATAGTTCCACATTTGAATCAAATTTGCTATCTAACATTCTTTCAAAAGAATAAGTTGACAAAGCAATGCTTGGATCAGAACTTTGCTCCGCCCAAGGTGAATTGATGTCGAAAACTTTCACTTTCTTGTCATTTCTAGCAAGATGATAAGCTGCGTCAATACCACTTTCATATCCGCCAATGATTAGGAAATCGTCTCCGTCTAATTCTCCGTATTTAGCCACATTTGATGTGTGCAAACATAGTTCACTTCCAGAAAATCCGCCTGTAGAAGGATACTGATATTCTCCTGCTGACCACACTATATACTTGGCCTTAAGAGTGTACTTCTCTGTCTGTAAATGGAATACATCGTCATGCTTCTTTATCTGTAGTACATCAGTATTTTCCAACAACGGTAATTCAAAGTACTTGGCAAGGTTTTGGAGGTGTTCAGCATATTCTTGCCCAGTAGGATGTTCAACTCTCATGCTGAAAGCGGGTGATACTCCAATAGCAATTGAATTCAAATCCAGCATCCCAACTGAGTTACTTGGGAACGAAGGCGTGATGAATCTGGTTTCTTCAGGCCATGAGGCAAAAGAGGAACCCACACAATCTCGATCAACTACAAGGTAGTTTTCGATACCTGCGTGTTGGATAGCAATTGAAACTCCTACTCCTGCAGCACCTGCTCCTATCACAATCACGTCAAATAGATGATTATCATAATCGATGTTGCCGAGTTTATCGACGTTAACTACACTACTGACTTGCGCCATGGTAATACTCGAATTTTAGAGGTTTTAAAAACTAGTTCAAAAAACATTTACAATTATTTATGGTTAGCAGTAACATATATTTTCGATATTTAGAATAATTTTTTCCGCTGCTAAAAGTGAAACTTGTGGCTGTATACGGCTAAAGAGGACCCACTTGCATGGTATACATTGGTACTAACTCAGTATACTGAATCGACAACTCCGGAGTCGCTTTCATCGAACCCGCATATCCCCCCCGAAGAAAAAGTAAAGTTGATTAAGATAAAAACCATGATTTGGGAAACAAGATCAAAAACATAATTATGAATCAATTAATTGGGATGTTTTTGTACAATCACTCTTGCGAGTAAGCAACTAATATCCATTTTACTCGTCGGGCTAAGTATTATACAATATACACATTTCATCTTGAATGATAGTATGACAAGATTAGTTGGTGAGGAAAATCTTGGTGAAAAGGAACTGCCACCCTCTGATTCCTCAATTATTGGAACTAGAAACCAAAGTTTTCTACCATTCTTCATAGGCTTCATTGTATTACCTTTTATTCTTTTTTCGTTAACTACAGAGGTCGACAGAAACGCCCAAGAGTTAGAATTTGATATCAATGAAGATTCGATCGTCATATGGCCGATATTTTTGTTTGGGGTTTTCATTTATGGTTTTATCCTTAAGAAGAAGTTAATTTCTTACGGTGTTGCTTCATTCTTTTTATTCGCAGTTCTGGGTTACATTCTGGGTTTTTGGGAATTTAGATGGAGTTGGGGGGCGCCAACTGCAATAATATTCCCTCACTTTTAGTATAATACTATCCAATAATTTTTTTCAAAACCTAAGCACTAGTTCATTGGGACCGTTCAATGGGTAAATACCCACATCGGTACCGATGTATATGACCCACTGCAACCCCTTTAGTTAGTATA
>PBWC01000053.1 GCA_002729095.1 Methanobacteriota archaeon | reverse complement strand
GGTACCATAATAAGAAAGACAACTGTAATCACTGGCATTAGCGAGAGGATTATAGTTCGATGATTTCTCATCCATACATCCGAATATTGCTTCCAGACTGGGGTCAAGGTACCAACTGGAAACTACCCCCACAAGTGTTGAACCATAACTCGGCTGTGGCCCAAAAGGAGCTGCCGTAAATCCAAAGTCAGCATTACCCCCGGCAATAATAGATTGGCTGCCGGGGTGCCAATCTAAACTAGTTATTGAAACGCAATGATATATAGTAATACAAATAGAATTGAGCTGGTCAAAATATGAACCGTTAGAACTCACCAATATATCGACATATGGGCCATTGTAATCAAACACTGGATGGCCGTTCTCGTCACTGTGCTCAGGCGCCCAATTGTATGCTATAGCGATTAGCGATGAGTCCGGCGACCAAGCAATATCACGACAAGGAGGAGTAGTTACCTTCGTCCACATAACTTCCCCAGAGGTCTCGTTAAAAACGGTAGTTGGTCGAATTAAACCGGGTCCTGAGTTATGAATATGGCAACCTACAACCATTTGCCCATTTGGAGAATATGACACTTTGGAAAAATAATCATTTTGATATGCTGTACTAACAATTTCTTGGGCATCAACATCGTAAAAATTCAAACTGCCAGAACCGGTAAATACTAATTTATTGCCACTTGGATGCCAACTAACCGACAGTATCGAACTGCCAGTGTGTTGATGCATTATATCTCCTGATGTTGAATTCACTAACACGAAATGTGTTAAACCAGCAATAGCGATTATAGAACCATTTGGATTAAATTCTATTTCTGCATGATCGACAAAAACACTATACCCGCTAGCGAGAGATGGAGATTGAAATTGATTAGTTAATTCGCCGGTCTCGGCATTATACAAGTTAATCGAGCCATCATGCGAAAGTAAGGCCACTGTTTGATCATCTGGTGACCAGTCTAAATCCAAAACAAAAGAATGCGTGTATTCACTATCAAACCCGGCTGTAGAGTTGGCAAGTAATAGTTTAGTTGCCGTATCTCTAATTTGTAGTTCATTGATTCCCTCATATGTGTTCCTCTCAATCGTAGCATATTTCGAACCATCACTGTTGAAGCGAACCTGAATTATTTGTTCGTGACTCGTAGTAACGTGTGGAGAATAGGCTCCGAATAAGGGTATTTCTGGTGATACAAAACGGCCACCTGATATTAAAAATTCACATGATCCATCATCATCAGTGGCATTAGAATCATAATTTAGTGCATAATTATCAGTACAACCCAAAACCGGTTCAGGAGGATATTCGCAAGAGCCGTCATCTTCTGTAGCGTTAGGGTTGTAGTTTGTCGCAGTCGTATTTGTACATCCCAGTACTGGTTCAACTGAATATTGACACGAGCCGTCATCTTCTGTAGCGTTAGGGTCGTAGTTTGTCGCAGTCGTATTTGTACATCCCAGTACTGGTTCAACTGAATATTGACACGAGCCATCATCTTCGGTAGCGGTAGGATCGAAATTTATTGCTGCCGAATCAGTACATCCCGGAATTTCATTTTGTATCGTTGATGGGCTTAATTCAACAACTGTAACCGAATTTGCAGGTATCGAAATCGTTCCTGAGACGATTTCTGCTTCACCAAATCGTACTAAATCTGAATCTGAAAATCCATTATAACTTGTCTGTGTTCCTCGGTTAAGGATAATTGACATGTTTTGATCAGAATGAGACATATCGTAAATTAACATATCTGGAGTTGCATATTTGGATGAATAAGTTCCTTGCTTGAGGGCTATGGATTCGAATCTAAGTTTTCCCAATTTGGAAATATTTTCAAATAATCCGCTTTCTCTTTCATTCCAATTTGATGAGTCACGATACATGTGACGATTATCTGGGTCGGCTGCGCCATATTCTCCATACTCATCTCCGTAATACAGTAGAGGTGCCCCGGGCGTAGTTAACAACCAACCATAGGCTTGCAAAGCGGCTTGATAAGCATCATCGTTGCCTGGTTGTCCTGGCAATCCTTGTTCCTGCCACTGATTGTAAGCATCGCCGGTTCCGCCATCTGCTCTACTGGTTAATCTAGGGACATCGTGGCTTCCAACATATGGGACCATTATTGAGCCGGGAACATATTGATCTTGACTTCTTGCAGTCCAGTAATCTAAATGTTGATAGTTTCTGGCTCCTTGAGTAAAGACGTTATCAACCACTGCGTGGTACAATACAAAATCTGCTTGACCATCTAGTGAGTTTTCCCCAATGTAGCGGTTTATTGTATCATATTGGTATTGATTATCTGCCAAATTATCTCCAGACCATCCCATAGCAGTCTCCCCTTTAAGATAATAATCTGTGCCCACGGTTTCGAATCTTTCATTGATTCGAGTTGCTAGGTTAGTTGCTGCAAGGTCATCGACATGTTTTACAGCATCAATTCTAGCACCGTCTAAATCAAATTCTTCTAGCCACCAGAGAGCGTCTTCAATAAATTGCTCAGAAGCTTCTCGAATCTTCCAATTTACATCAGGCATGTAGGAAGTAAACTGACAATCTAATCGACGTTCTGTCCAGTCGCAATCGGTTGTACCACATATGCATCCTTGATTGAACCATTCTGGATTGTCTTGATAGTAAGTGTGGTCTTCATGGACATGGTTGACAACATAGTCCATCATCACCCTTATTCCTGCTGAATGAGCAACATCAACCATTTCCTTGAGTTGTTCAGCAGTACCTAATCTAGGGTCGACCTGCCTTGGCTCAATTGGCCAATATCCATGATAAGCGGCGACATTGTGTACTCCATCAGCAGCAAGTCCAGTGCCTTGTGCATTGGTATTGAATGGTGTTAGCCAGAGTGCATTGACACCTAAGTCAGCAAAATAGCCAGATTGGATTTTCTGAGTTACTCCTTCGATGTCCCCGCCCATCCAATCGGCACCGGCAGCAGCACCGGTAGGTTGGCCGTCATTGCTGGTATTTCCGTTGATGAAGCGATCAGTCATTATCATGTAAATCAGTGAATCTTCCCAACTAAATTCGCTTTGACTGCCCACCCAAAAAGGAACTAGATGGTCGTATGCTTGATTGCCATCGGTATCATTTATCTCAAGTTTCAATGAGTGTTTTCCATCATCTAATGTTGTTAAATTAAGACTCCAGGTCAAATTTACTGGATCCCATATCGCATTTTCAAGTCCAGAAGGAACACCATTTGGTCCAGCACCACCAACTCCCGGTACGAATGTAATGGTTAGTTGATGGTCTATAATTTCGCTATGGAAATTGGGGCGATTAGAATCCTTTACACGTACAATTGAGTTCTCAATATCGTTACAATATCCTCGATATGGATTAGATGGGTCAAAGGTGAATTCTCCGTCAATGATAAATTTATAACAGTACATTCCTTCACTGAGGTTGACTTGTGTTGACCAAATCCCATCATTTTCTTCCATAAAGATAGTATTACTCCAATCCCATTCTCCGGCTAATTCTACAGTTGAGGCTGCGCCAACCCACGAAAATTCGGTGTACCCTAATTGGTCATCAGCATTAGGGTTATCTGCGGAGACTGATATCACCGGTAGCAAAATTACAGAGAAAAATAACAGAGCCACTGATATTTGTTTATACATAGCCTCACCGAATTTCGCTAGTTGGGTTGTTTGAAAAGGTTATTTGCTGTTTGTACCAAATCATCAATGTGATTACATAAAAATCCCTTAACGAAGTCATTCGCTGGATTGTGATAGGCAATCAGTGGTTCATCGTGTTGTTGAAGAACTCCCTTGTCTAGAATAGCAATTCTATCTGCTAATGTCATAGCCTCTATTTGATCATGGGTAACGTAGATTGTTGTCGTTCCAAGTTCATCATGTAATTTACGAATCTCATTGCGCATTTGGTGTCTCAATTCAGCGTCAAGGTTTGATAATGGCTCATCCATAAGTAGTACTTTTGGCCTTCTAACTAATGCTCGTCCTAGTGCTACTCTTTGTCGCTGACCACCGCTCAATTCCTTGGGTTTTTTATCTAAATGCTCAACTAAATCTAGCATTTCTGCAGCTTCTTGGATTCTATGTTTGATTTCATCCCCACTTAGTTTAGCCTCGCCTTTTGCCATTCGCAAACCAAATGAAAGATTATCTGCAATAGTCATGTGAGGATATAGTGCATAAGATTGAAACACCATTCCTAAATCTCTAGCCCCTGGTGGAAGATTATTTACAGTCACATTATCTATTTGTATTTCTCCAGAAGTAACTTCTTCAAGCCCTGCTAGCATTCTCAAGGTGGTTGATTTCCCACATCCAGAGGGTCCTAGTAAAACTAGAAACTCACCGTCTTTAACTTCTAAATTTAACTCTTTGACGGCCTCAAAGCCGTCATCATACTTTTTCGAAACTGCATTAAATCTCACATTAACCATACAATCACCCCTTAACCCCTCCAGCTGAAAGCCCCTCGATGAGGAACTTCTGGAAGAATAGGAATAGTAGAGCAACTGGTAGACTTACTAGNATACTAGCAGCAGCAAAGTCGCCCCAAGCCTGACCTGTNGAAGATATCATTGAAGCGAGGCCAACCGGTAGAGTATACATATCATTTTGAGTGTTGAATGTCAATGCAAGTAAGAACTCATTCCATGCAGCTAAGAAACTGAATAGCGCTGTTACCGCAACTGCTGGTAGCGATAAAGGTAAAACCACTTTAGTAAATACTTGGAACTGGTTACATCCATCTAATGTTGCCGCCTCTTCAAGTTCTCTTGGAACTGTGTCAAAGAAACCTTTCAACATCCACACACAAAGAGGTAATGCTGTTACACAATATGCAAGAATTAATCCAAGATGTGAATTGAGTAATCCTAATGTTTTCATAACTAAGAAATAAGGTACTAGGATGATTATTCCTGGAAACATTTGAACAAGTAAGAAGGCAAACATTGACGGGTCGCGACCAGTAAACTTGTATCTGCTAAATGCATACCCTGCTGGGATTGCAATAACTAAACCTAGCAGGCTAGTACCAATCGATACGATTAGTGAATTTCTTAACCAAATCCAAAATGATTCTCCCTCTAGGATTTTCTTAAAATGTTCGTTACTAAACGAGTCTCCTATCTCACCACCAAGTGCATTACCTGGTGACAAGGCGATATCAAGAATCCAAATGATTGGAATTAGAGTAATAACAACAAAATGTAGTAGTGTGATATGGGAGCCCAATGTTTTATGCTGGGGTTGAATCTTTGCATTTCTTTCAAGACCATATTCAACCGCACTAATCGAAAGTTCCCTACTAGACCAAACTGATACTGCTTTATTGGATAGTAAGAATAGCGAAATAATACCCGGTGCTATTAACCAAAGATTGATCCAGATGTTGAATATTGAATATGGCATCAAAATCAAACGATAAACACCTAATGAAATTATTATTGCACATAAAAATAATGAGGTGTTACGCTTGTTGGGGTTCCTTGGTTCAGGTAGGTTTGCTCTTAATACTGCTAGTGCTACACATCCTGCAACGCCCAAAATCAATAGTTGGTCATCGCCACGTAGAAAATCAAAAGTCAACAACAATACATTGACGATTGTTGCAGCAATTAACCAATTTCGTAAAGCTAAGATCTCCGCAGGTATGTACCATTCTCTAATGGTTTTCTCGTTAATCATACTGCAGCCTCCGTAGCATTAGTTTGCTTCATGTAGGTCCACGAGAATGCAGTTAACATTAGGAAGATAATTACAGACCATGCCGCTGCAACGCCATAAGCACCGTCTCTAAATGCAACATCATAAACATAAGTTATCAGAATATCTGTTTGGCCGGGTTCTCCAAAGTATAGATTTGGTCCACCATCAGTCATCAAATAAATCACATTAAACATATTGAAAGTCCAGATAAACCCGAGCAGGGAAAGTGGCACTAATGCACTTTTCAGATTTGGTAAAGTCAGGTGTCTAAATGCATTCCAGCCAGTTACACCATCAACTTCTGCTGCTTCATACATGTCCCTAGGTAGTGCCTGTAGTGCACCACTAATCGACATCATCATGAAAGGAACTCCAAGCCAGATATTGACTAAAATAACAATTATTTGGGCACCGGTAGGATCGGATAAGAAATTGATATCGGTACCAATTAAATCATTGATTAATCCATCTGGTTGAAACATTCCCCGCCAAACTAATACTGAGATATAGGAAGGAATTGCCCATGGCAAAAGAAGAATTGTTCGATAAGCGGTTTTCCCTTTGATGTTTGCTCGTTGGAGGACAAGTGCCAAAAAAAGGCCGATACCTATGTGCGCAGTCACATTTACCACTGTCCAAATAATGGTAAATATGGTCACGCGAATGAAACCTGAAGCGGTTATAACCTCCCAAAAATTTGACAGTCCAATGAATGCTTGCTCTCCTAAGCGTGTTTGGTCCGCATCGGTGAATGAAAGCCAAATTCCATAAATTACAGGATAGAATGTTAGTATTGCCAATGCCAACATCGCCGGTGCAATGTAAAAATGTGCTAATCTCGACTTCGTTCTACCAAGTTGTCCGTCTCTATATCGGGCATACCCCAAAAGAGCAACTAAAGACAGGGTTATTGCTCCAATTGCAAACATTATCGGTGAAGTATCACCCGCTTCAGGTCTTTCATCTCCAACATCAGTAGATGCAGTAAAATCAGAAATCATTCCTAATTGTGAATATACTCGAATTTGATGATCAAATTCTGGAATCATTCCCGTCAAACTACAAGTTATTGTGTTAGCATCTTGGGGGAATAAACGTACACTTCCCATGCTGTTTAATTCAATGCCATCAGCAGTACAATTATCATAGCCTTCGGACATTTGTCCTTGCCCAGTATCAACAACTAATTCTGTATGTAACTCCCCATCAACTATAATGGAATAATTTGTTGAGCCATCTGTGGTGATATTGACATCAAT
>PBWC01000052.1 GCA_002729095.1 Methanobacteriota archaeon | reverse complement strand
TATTTGCGAAATTACAGGAATCCACACCATGTACCTGCCAATACCTTTCTGATTTTGACATCTTGCCTTGGAATATTTACATTTATGCGATTTCTACCACTATACTCATCATCTCGTAGTATCTGGTAGTGATATGCGAAGAGTGCTTCATATCGGCCCATGTGATACACCTGGAGGTATGGCAAAGGTCATGAATATCTTAGCAGAAAATCCACCAGATGGATGGAAAAGTGAAATGATAAGTTCTCATTCAGGTTTAGGAGTTTTTAGAAAAATCATTATTTGGAGAAAGGTAAGGGCCTTTTTGAAAGAAAATAAAAATAAATTTGATATTGTACACATTCACTCTGCGGCAGGATTTTCATACCGAAGAAAATTAAATTTAGCAAAATTGGCCAATAAACTTGAAATTCCAACTATTATTCACATACATAGCGGTCAATTTGACAAAATGGCAGAGAAACGGAAAACTATCAAAAAGGAACTTCTTCCCTTTACGATAGTCGTATTGAACAACTACTGGAAAGACAGATTACAGCCTATTATTGGAAAATGTTCTGTGATTTCAAATCCTATTGATCCCAAAATAGAGATTGGCGATTTTGAAAAAAGAAAGATAAAGCAACTTCTTCTTCTAGGCAGGGCAGACCCAGTAAAAGGACATGATTTTGCATTCAAAATAGCTAGAGAGCTTCGTAATAATGGATGGGAATTGTTCGCCACAGGTACGGAACATAGTGAAGAAGGAATTACTGGCTTAGGATGGATCAGTGAGGAGAGAAAATATCAATTGTTGAAGGATAGCACTGCTCTATTAATTCCATCCCAGTTTGAAGGTCAACCAATGGTTATGTATGAGGCGATTAAATCCGGATGTCAAGTAATCGCTTCTCAAAATATTAATGAAATTCCGGATTGTATTTATTCTGCTCCTCACAATGATTTACAATCATGGATCGAAATAATTGAACAAATTGAACCATTAAGAGAAAATAATATTTCAGAATTGCACTCAATAGGTCTAATAAATAAAAAATGGTCCGAATTATATTCAAAAACTATAACTGATTATAATTCAAGTAATGAATGAAATTTGGAAAGGTAAACCTCCCTAAATTGAGAGGCTGTGTTCTCTAATTGGACTCTTTTATTTCTCTGATTCAATAATGCCTCAGATAATGCTTGGGAATTACCCCATTCAACAGAAATGCCTAATTTTTCCCTTTCACAAATTTCTGCCATCAAACAATTACTGTTTACAATACTTGGAATACCAAGTGAAGCTGCATCGAACATTTTGACTGGTAATGCACCATCATTGATGTTACCTCTAGCAGGATCATATAATGCATACATTACATTGGTTTCTTTCAATAATTTTTCTAAATCTTCTTTTTGATAAGAACCTTTTATGTCATATTTTATTTCGTATTCCTGTGAAAAGCTTTCAATAATTCGCTTGGCCTTTTCCCATGATGTACCATCACCTGCAATCAGTAACTTTGGACGTTGGACTTTTGGAATAATCTGAATTGCCTCCAAAAGTAATTCAATACTATCTACATCCCTAATTCTGCCTATATGCGAAACTGTCCAACTATCCTCGTTTGGGAGTGGAATCTGAATTGCTTTAATCGGTCTATTTTCTACAACTGTTGATTCAAAGCCAAACGAAGTTAACCATTCCTTAAATCCAGGATATTTCCCGTTTTCAATTGACCCACTACTAGTTATAATCAAATCAACATTAGTTAATTTATTTAGAAAATTCTTTTTCATTCTACGACTTGCTATTTGACGAAAAAGAGAATTTGGATTAGGCATTAATATCCATGTATGTTGAAGGTCGTGCATATCTACAACCAAAGGAATACCTAGTAATTTTTTTATTGAACATCCAACTTTAAGGGTATCTGCATCATGGCAAATTATCACATCTGGTTTACTTTTACTAATCAATGAAATTGCTTTTTTAGTGAATTTTCTTAATCCCAAGGCAGTCTTTACCAATCCGCCATAAGGTGATTTACCCAAGTGATATCGGGAGATTAAGACTCCGTCTATTTCAGATTCCTGTTCTGAAAAATGTTGACGGTCATATGCATGGATAGTCACACAATGACCTGCTTCGACTAGCCATCTGGCTGAATTTATCACCCTGGGATCTGGGTCACAGGCATTTGTTACCACCATTGCAACATTCGCCATATACGTTGGTAAATGTACTTCGTCAAGACTGTTTTGATAATATCTGGCTCAATTCATCAACAATCTTTTCCCATTTGTAGTTCTTCTCTGCAAAATCTCTGGCTTCTTTTTGCAATTTTCTAAGTTCGTGATGTTTAATATTTTTTATCCAATCAACTGTCGATTGAATGAAATGGTTTTCATCAAATAATTGTATCCAGTCACCTGAATTTTTGATGCGGTGACCTGCATGATTAATACCACAAACCACCATTCCACTTGCTAAATATTCTGAGCGTTTTAACGGACTTGCAAGACGCCAAATCTCACTATCGGGCATTGGAAGAAACCCAATATCATATTTTGAAAGATGTTTCGCTATATCTTCTGCATCGCTTTGTTCATAAAGATTCAAACCTTTAATATTCATTTTTTTAATTTTATCAAAGATGTTGCCTTTTCCATGTAAATTTAATTCTGCTTTTATTCCGTCCTTTTTCAATATTAAAAATATGTCAATCAGTGACATAATACCTCTATTCTTATCTATTCGTCCATGATAACTTAATTGTAGAGTTTCTAATTTCTCTGAATGAATGAATAATTCTGTATCAACCCCCGCNGTAATTATGATCGTAGAATTTGGATTNAATCCTGTATGCTTTACTACATATGTTCGATGCTCATCTGAAACAACACACCCTAAACGATCTGGCCTAGATTTGAGTAATTTCCAACTTCGTTTCCAAAAAAACCATTGTAATTTAGATAAAAAATTACCATCTGCAGGGGGGCTTCTATCCATTAGAATCCATGGCACCTTTTTCATTTCTAAAATTGGGATCAATTTACTGGCTACACGCCAATCTAAAATTGCAACTGATTCTTCTAAATCCTCATATTGCTTGATCCAGCGACTCATTTTATGAGATAATATAATCGATTTTAGGCCCGGTAGTGACTTTACAGGTAAACCAAAATGCTCCCATGCACGATGATTGTGGCTGCCTTGTTCATCTGGGTTAACAAATATCAGTGAATGACCGTTTTCAATAAGTCCATTAGCCAATGAAATTTGTGTTGTAGAACACAAGTCACTCATTAATCGACCGGTAAACCAAATAATCTTCATAGTTAATTCACATCATTTTCAATCTTTCTAAGACAAGCTCTTCAATACCAGTTTCGAAACTAACTATAGGATCCCAATTCAATGTATCTTTTATTCTACTAATACTTGCCATTGAATGACGAATGTCACCAATTCTTTCAGGACCATGGGTTGGGGTTATGAATTGAAATTCATCTTTATGTTTCTTTAGTGCCTTATTTATACTTGAAATCAAATCAAGCAGTGTTATTTTGGTCTGTGTTGCAACATTGTAAACATGAAATTTTTCAGCCTGCCATTCTCCTTCCAGCAATGAAAAAATAGCATTACATACATCGTCAACATGAACAAAATCCCTGGTATGTAGGCCATCTCCATTTATTTGTGGAACAACACCGCGTACCATCATATCAGCAAATTTGGGAATTACTGCCGCATAAGCGCCATCGGGTCTTTGTCCTTTTCCATATACATTAAAAAATCGTAAAGCAGTAGCCTTAAAACCGTTACTTCTTGCATCTAAAATCTGTTGTTCATTTATCCATTTTGATTCAGCATAAGGTGATAAAAATTGNCCTGCATCATCTTCATCAAGAGGTAGGTTTTGTGCATCTCCATAAACCGCTGCACTTGAAGCCATGACCATCCTTTCTATACCAAAACTAACACATGCTTCAATTACTTTCGATGTACCATCAACGTTGACACTCATAGTTTCTTTAGGATCTTTCATTGAAATAGGAACTGAAACTTGAGCCGCTAAATGAGCAACTAGATTGCATCCATCTATGGCTTTATGCAATATCTNCTCATCTCGAATATCACCTATTAAAACTTCAACACCCATTGAATCTAATTTATCNGATGTTTCCTTAAGTCCTGTAGAAAGATTGTCTAAGATTTTAACTTTCCATCCTTTTTTTAAGGCATTAGTAGCAAGAGTGCTACCAATAAATCCTGCACCTCCAGTGATTAAAAGAGTCCCCATGTAATCATATAAACACTTGATGATTACATATTCTTCGGTAAAAAAAACTGGGATTCGCCAATCTTGGTATGTCTTCAAAATTTACCAAGAAGAATAACATTAGCCAATATGACAATAATGTATAGTCAACGAGAGAATAACATGCAGGGCGAGGAAGTGAATAAAAATACTTCCCGTATTTTTAGATTACAAAGAGAAATTCATCGATTACGCAATTCCCCCTCCTTAAGATTAGGCGCTCATATCACTGATGCGATTAGGAAACCATGGAGAGCCCCTTTTCTTATTATTACATTACCTTTCATGATGCTGATTATTGGTCTTGAGCTTATTGGATTTAAAGCACAACCTACTGCTCTTTTGACCAATTCATCTGGTAGATTGATTACTAAAGGCGATTGTATTGTAATGTTCCCAACAAATGGAGTTGGATTTGGGCACTTTACTCGTATGTTGGCTATAGCAAAACGAATGAAGAAATTAAATTCANAATTAGAAATTATTTTCTTCACAACAATGCCTACATTGCATTTACTAAAACCATATGATATCCCTGCACATCATATTGCAGGACCTAAATATTTCAATGAAATGAGTTCGGAAGAATGGAATGGACTCCTTGAAGAAGAATTGACATTATGTTTTGAAACTCATAAACCTTCCATGTTTATCTTTGATGGCGCATTTCCGTATCGAGGGATGCTACGAGCAATACAAAATAATTCAGAAATAAGTAAATTTTGGATGAGGCGAGGTTCATTCAAAAAGAATTCATCAATCCCTGTTGATAGTATCGAATATTTTGATGCAATTATTCGCCCTGAAGACAGTGTTGAAATCCAAAATGAAGAAATTCAACATAATGTAGAAGTGATTAAATGCCCTCCTATCGTGATNTTAGACTCTGATGAATTGTTGACAAGAGAAAAAGCTCGCTCAAGATTAGATCTCCCATTAGACGCTATTGTTGTTTATGTTCAACTTGGGGCAGGCGAGATAAACAATATTGACAGTGAAATCCGACTTACCATTGATGCTTTATTACAAAATCCAGATGTACAAATAGTAGTAGGTGAATCATTGATAGGTAAAAGAATAGATATTGATTTACCTCGTGTGAAAATACTTCGAGACTATCCCAACTCTATCTACTTCAATGGCTTTGATGCAACAGTACAAGCAGGCGGTTACAACTCTTTTCATGAAACTAGAAACTTCGGATTACCCGCTTTATTTTACCCTAATATGAAAACTGGAATGGATGATCAATTAGCAAGATGTAAGGTTGCAGAATCAGAAGGATGGGGAATTGTTCTCGAATCTAGAACAGAAAACAACATTACAAAAAACTGCACTAAATTATTAAAACTTGTAGGCAAGAAAGTAACTCATACAACTGAATGTGGGGCACTAAATATTGCGTCTAAACTGCTTAAGGAGAATTAATTATGAATTCCGGATGGGCACTACCAAAAAAAGCATTTCAATGGATTGAAGAGAACATCCCAACAGGATCAAACATTGTTGAATTAGGCAGCGGCCATGGATCTATAAGACTATCAGAAAAGTATAATGTTTGGTCTATTGAACATGATGAAACATGGCTAAATATTTCTTCCGGAACCTATATCCATGCAGAAATTGTTCCTTTTTCGGTAAACGGTGAGAAAGGTCTTTGGTATAATGCTGAAAAAATAAAAAATGCTTTGCCTGATGAATACGCTTTATTGATTATTGATGGGCCGCCAAGCACAATTGGGCGTAATGGAATCCTGGCTTATCAAGAACTGTTTAACTGGAATTGCTATATTTTAGTTGATGACACTCATCGGGTTGAAGATAAATTCATTGCTGATGAACTATCTTCTCAAAAATCATTAAATCAAAAGTACTTTACAGAGTATTTTGAACAAAATGGAACAAACAGAGAATTTATTATTCTCTCTCCGAGATAGGTGATTGGATGCCGATGAAAAATTCTAGAACGCAGTTCGCCACTCACGAGGCAAAAGAACTGCATAGAATTCGTTCCTCTTTCTCATTTAGATTCGCGGTATTACTAGCAGAATCCTTCCGTAATCCATTAAAATTAATTCTTCTCCCATTTACAATTCCAAGAGAGTTAATTTTCCGTAAGCCTAAGCGGCTTATTCCAATAAGTATCAATCCAAATTCTATCATTATAGTAGGTATTGACACACGAGGAAAAATGTGGTCGGAAAGAGCAATGAAACTGGCAATTGAACTTCAACGTTTTGACTCAGATTTACGTATTTGTTTACTTACTACGAGTGGTAAGATATTGAAAGATCGTGTTGGAAAATTACTACATTATAGAATCCCCCG
>PBWC01000082.1 GCA_002729095.1 Methanobacteriota archaeon | reverse complement strand
AGAAGAAAAATGGGGTCAGAAATTTAGTGCAACCGGAAAGTTTATAAAGAGATTAATACA
This sequence comes from Methanobacteriota archaeon, assembly GCA_002729095.1. GTDB lineage: Archaea > Thermoplasmatota > Poseidoniia > Poseidoniales > Poseidoniaceae > MGIIa-L1. The sequence continues at coordinate 7,669 of PBWC01000082.1, read as the reverse complement.
TGAAATTGTTAGTTAAATTTTAAAAATTATAAGTTGGTGAACAATTACGCAAAGCTAACTCAACAAAAATGCTTACAAAAATTGAAGAATACAGAATAAATGTTCAGATTTTGGCTGGGTGAACAGTCGGCATTAGAAAATAGAGCTAAGTCCTGAACCCCATCCAAGCTGCTTAGGAAGCTGGGATTTCTCTTTGACATTTCTGAAAAGAAAATGATCAATTACGTTAGATCCCGTTTCGAAAAAATCTTTTTCAAACAACCGCAAGAGTGAAGGAGTGAAAGTGAAAAAATTTGCTGCTACTAACAGTGTTATTCCTGACCGTATCAAAAAAAGAATGACGGCTAGGAGAGTTTCTCCGTTGGCAATGGGAGTCAATCCACTTTTATTGTTTAAGGAAACAGAGGAAAGTGATCAACAATGTGAAGCAAAAAGATCTTGGTCAAATGCAACTCAAAGAGCGCTTTACGATAGGGTAGATGATTGAAAAATTGAATTGAAAGATTTTTTGAGTCAAGCACTTTCAATTTTTCACAGTGGGCAGGTACCATACCCTCACAAATACCTGTTGCAAAACAGTTGGTAGCTACTCAGAGCTAAGCCAAACATCAGAAAAACTAGGCCAAGTAAATCAAAGCAAATACCAAGTTGGAATCGCAGGGGGAATTTAAAAACTGGAGCACTTGTTTTTCTGCCTTGGACCAAATTCTTTTGGGGTTGATATAACAAAACTCCCCAGTTTTTTACGCACACAACTCTGGGGGCTAACTTGGCCCTCCTTATGAAATTCTCCAATTAAATTCATAGCTGATATGTATTACCACCACCTTCTTATGCTGAAACAGAGAAGATGGTGGTGGCTAGCAGAATTTAATAAAAAATTTTAAAAAATAATAACTTGTTATAATTAAGAAAAGTCGAATTTTTCATCCAAAGCAATCTTCGAATGGAGATTTAGCAGCTATTCATTTCTATGCAAATTCTCAGGATATCTCTGATTGCATATCTCCTAACAAATCCTATTAGCTTGGCGCCTCACCAAAGCCAAATTTTAGATACCCCGCTTCAAGATGCTTTCTGTAAGAATTTGAAGGAGTGCCTGGCCCCAGTGCATTTGTATGGGCTATATAAGTTTGGCAATATTCAATAACCTTATGAGTCTCATGTGCAATAAATGGGACTACTATCCTAAGATAATGATTTGGGAAACCTTCAATTTCATCCATCTGATCCAATTGAGACTGATCTAACCACCAAGCAACAGCGGGCGTTCGAGCATGAGGTTGATATTGGATGTTCGCGTATGATTTTTTGCTTCCAGGGTATGATTGTTTGTTAAACAGCAATCTAAAGTTTGGTATCCACCCCACTCTTCCTTCTCCTACCTTCCCTACTCTTGATTCCAATAGATGTAAGTTTAGATTTGAACCGAATACAATGAGCCAACTACCCTCAACATTTTGTTCGTTTAGATAACGCCGATAGCATCCATGATCTATTGGACGCTCAATTCTTACAACGTCACCGTCTCGATAATCAGCAAATCTTGTTTCTAAATTCTCTCTGTTCAAAAGTAGCTGCTCGTTGTTCTTATTGTATAAATAGGTATTCACATCAAAAAAATTTCCATCTGCAAGTCTCTGGATTTTAACAATCTTTCTTATATAAAGACAATCTTTCGGCTCCCTCTCCACATGATAGTCTTCAATGTGGTCAAGTTCTTTCAACATCAGCGGAGGGACTGAAATCCACTCACCAATAACAAAGCCGTCTTCCTGAACAATGCCTGGAAAGTATCCCAAGTCATATAACTTGGCTTCTTTAAGAATTACCGGGCCATGATACAAACAGCCGGAAATCCGATTATTCAGCCTACATCCTGGAAGAAGTGTCCCATAAATGAAGAGGTCAGTCCATTCTGATATTTCTTTGCTCATTTGTCTTACGTATGTCAGTTCGCTTATTGATTGAGAAAAAGTAATTATTTATTCATGTCAACAAGATAGACCCTTGTCCGAACCACATTGTCCGCTCTGGATCTGGTAAAGTAAATACTCAAATAATTTCTTCAGCTACATTTTCTCGGCTGATGGTCATCTTTACATTATGAGTGCGTAGTCTCTCATTATCCCAGCCGGTGGTGTCAGAGCAGTAACCATAAGACCTTCAAGCAGCTCCGTTAGTTAGCAATGCTGGTCGAAAGACAACGAATTTGATTCTAGAGCCAGAAGCCTATGCTAGAAGACCTTAATTTTAAAACAATTTTATGGTGCAGGTACCTTCAGCCCCAAATTTAGGAGCCACTGAGGACGTAAATTCCCTGGCAGCCTGGGTTTATTTTTTACTGGAATCCCCCTCCGTTCCAGATGAGCCATGGTAGTAAAATTCCACCCATCTTCTGTCCCTCATTCCTGTGATTAAGGCATGGATTGTCTGCGAGTATAGCCGGATATCCCCTCGTAGCATTTGGCATAAGCTGGTAACTCCAACATAGCAATATACTCGATCAATGAAATTGTCTTGGTAAAGGAGCATTTGAAAGGTTTCAGGTACAAGGATATTTCTGTCGAGAGCTTGGATTGTACAAGGTGTATGAGCAAATGGAATGTTGCCAATGGTGAGAGTCGCTTTGTCAAGCAGCGCTTACATGTGCGCATGAGCATCAGCGAGGTACATTGAATGGGCACAGTTCTATGGCAGAATGACCTAGTTGCAGAGCCTTTTTCAAAAAAAACCATGCACCTCGAGATGCTGCAGCTATGACTAAAAAGTGATACCTTGGTGTTGGATGGCTCATGAAAGTAGTTCAGACGATCTTGATTGATAGAAGAAAAACAGAATCTCTAAAAGATAAATGCAGAAATAGAATAATTTATGAGATGAACGAAACAGCGTATTCAGACACAGGTCATATAAACACCAATATTTAGTCTAGACTTTCGTCGTAGAAGTCACCACAAATTGCTAAAATACCCCAAAATGAGCTTTCATAGCATTATTATTTGACCATGTTCAAGAACACGAAATTCTAATGAGTTAATTTTTCATTTTTCAAGCTCTTGCAATCATCGCTTTGGAGGTTCTAGGAGCGATTCCTTCGTTAAGTTCACGAAGGTCCCCCAATGCATTCCTGTAGACTGCCGATTCTTAACATCAAGGTAGATTTTGACAGCTTGTTCGGGGTTAACATGCATGTCACTAATGAACCAACGAGGTGAGTTTGCTCCTATGGGAATTAATGAAACATCTATGTGACTATAGCGCCTACCGGTTTCTGCGAAATCTTTTGAATAACCAGTATCCCTAGCAAAAAATAAATTTTTAGGAGATAAAACTACCCACCCTGCCCAAAGAGTTTTGTTAGTATCAAACAAAACTCTTTGGACCAAGTGTTGAACTGTTAATGCTGTAAAACTCAACTGACCAATCTATTCACTTTGCCACCAGTCTAATTCAATCATATTCTGAGAAATTCCAATGTCGTCAAACAATCTTTTTGGCTCAAGTGGAACCAAAAAGTAGGGAGGGTTCTCTAGCTATTGCTTTGCAAGTGCTAAGAACGATTTACAGTCAAGATGATCATAGTGATTATGAGAAATTATCACGAAGTCAATTTAATGGTAATTCGTCCAATTCGTTACTTGGAGGCTTAATGCGCTACGGTCCAATATAATCAACTGGAGATACACGTTGATTGAGATGTGGGTCAGTAATGAGATTGATACCATTGTGATGCCAGTGAAAGGTTGATTAGCCTAACCCAAAAAGGGTTGTTTAATTACGATTATTTCTTAAGAATTCTATCCGTGGTCAAATCTGCTTTAGACTGTTAGGTTGCTGAGGAACTCGATCCCAAAACTGTCTCCGGAAATTGGAGAAGTCCTTGTACGTTATTTCAGGAGGCTAATGATTATTTTTGAATACAGACAGGGTACAATAATAAACGACATTAAGAGTGGCTACTTTATTAGGATTACAGCCACCTGACGAAACCAAAAAATAGGAGTAAAAAAATCCACGAAACCATACATATTTAACTAATTTACAAACAAAAAATTCGATTAACTTACAGATGATTAAGAATTATTTAAATTTTATGAAGCATATTTATTATGATTGATTCACTTTCCAGAAATTTAAAAAATTCAAAATAAAAAATTCATTTTTTACTCCTTAAGAATTAATTTGAGCTTACTATTCATAACTCTTGCGTATCCAGTTTTTTCGTTTCAGAGTCTAATAGATTTGCATGATTTCAGGGAACCAAGGACTTCCTGAAGCTGGATGATCGTGCATGATGGGGGGTCATGAACGAGATTTCAAAATCTCATTTAAGACTCAACTCAGATGTAACACTTCTGTTTCAGGGGTAACGTTTCCTAGAATTTTGGTGTTGTGTTCGATTCAGTTAGATCTATTTTCAGAAATTTAAACGCAGAAAACAATGATGGAATCCTAACAATTGTAAAATATAACTGGCAAACCTACCAACTTAGGTTACACCAACAGGAACAATTTGATGGCGTAGCTTTTTTTAAATACTTTGAAATATAAGGGGAGGAGCGGAAGGAAGTTTTTTGCCCTTTGACCGTTTTCAAGCTAATTACCGAGAGAGACTTTTACAAAATCACTCCAAGCTTAACAAAAGAGAGATTTCTCAAGTTGGATTAATGATAACCGATAAACAAAAGAGGCCTTTTCATTTGGCAGTTAAAAGAATTGCTTTCTTTAAAGAGGAAAACAACTCCATAAAATTAAATTGAATGTCAAAGGTGCGATCTTGATTTTTTAATCTTTTTTGATATTTCATTCAGTAATTTGTGAATTTTGATAAAAACTAAATTGCTGTATTTTTAGGAATATAATGGAAGAATTCACACTATCACCTGAACAAGTTAACAATTTCCTTGCCGATGGGTTCTTAGTAATTCCAAATCTGTTGGATGCTGAAGAGACTGAACTCCTCTTGGCTGCAGCTATCGCTGATCCAATTATGAAGGAAAATGTCTTTGATGTCAGCGATCGGAAGGGACAAACAAGCCAAATGGCACTCTGGAATCATCCTGGCGATGATATTTGGGGAATGGTCAGCCGTTCAAACCGGATCGTCGATTCGATAGAGAAACTACTAGATGGGGAAGTGTATCATTACCATTCAAAACTCATTCTAAAAAAACCAACCGAAGGAGGTGCGTGGGAATGGCATCAAGATTATGGCTACTGGTACAAAAATGGTTGCTTGTATCCTCATATGGCTAGTTGTTGGATTGCTTTGAATCATGCTGACAGAGCAAATGGCTGTCTACAGGTAATTCGTGGTTCACACCAAGCTGGCCGCATTGAACATGGTGTCTATTCAACCCAACACTGTGCTGACCCTGAACGTGTTGAACAGTTGCTAGACAGATTAGAACTTGTCTACTGTGAACTAAACCCAGGCTCAGCAGTGATTTTCCATTGCAACACTCTTCATAGATCCGANGCGAACACTAGCNAGCGGAACCGATGGAATTTAATATGCTGCTATAATGCCGCTAGAAATGATCCCTATTTTCCGTCACACCATCCCCAATACACTCCACTGGAGAAAGTCCCTGACACTGCNATCAAGCAAATAGGGCTTCAACTCAGTCAAAGTTCTGAATCATTTTACAAGCCTGATGAATCCAGTATTTCACGCGCCCATACAGCAAAGTGAATAATTGATCATTTTTAATAAATTAAGCTGACCACTAAAGATATGTGGCCAATTATTTGAGTTTAACAATCAGAGAATTCCCAATATGAATCCACAACCGAACATTATCTTCATTATGGCCGATGATCATGCTGCCAGAGCCATCAGTTGCTATGGGGCTNNAATCAATGAGACCCCAAATATCGACCGTCTAGCTCAGGAGGGAATTCGCTTCAATCATTGTTATGTTACTAACTCAATTTGTACGCCTAGTCGAGCAGCCATTCTTACTGGTACCTATAATCATGTGAATTGTGTCTTCACTCTCCAGACACCAATCAACAATAGAATGCCGAATGTTGCGAAACACCTGAGGACTGGCAACTACCAGACAGCAGTCATTGGTAAGTGGCATTTGGGCGAGGGCAAGGAGCACGAACCCAGTGGATTCGATTTTTGGTCAGTGTTACCTGGGCAGGGGGAATATTTTGATCCTTACATGATTGAAATGNGCAAAACNATCGAGGTTCCCGGGTATGCNACAGACATCATCACAGAAAAAAGCCTCAACTGGNTGAAGACAAGAAATCNTGAAAAACCATTCTTTTTGATGTGCCTCCACAAAGCNCCCCACCGTGAATGGGAGCCCCACCCAAAAAACAGAGGACTGTACCAAGANGACATAGCAGTCCCTGAAACCTTTGACGACGACTATAAAAATCGTGCTAGAGCTGCTAAAGAAGCAAAAATGCGAATCAAAGATGACATGAAGTACTCAGACCTTGGGCTCGTTCAACCCGAAGGTGGATCTGAAGTTGGAGAACGCACAAGAATTGGCAGTACCAATCGAAAAATCCCAAACCCCTCAGATGTTAGCAGTCTTCGACTGATTGATAAGGAGAACGGAGAGGTCTTTACTTTCAAAAACCGTGAAGAACTAAGTCATTTCAAATACCAACGATATCTCAAGCGCTACTTACGGACAATTCACTCCATTGATGAGAGCGTTGGCAACATTTTGGATTACCTTGATGATACTGGACTAGCTGAAAACACCCTTGTCATCTACACATCTGACCAAGGATTCTTTCTTGGTGAACACGGCTGGTATGACAAAAGATTTATGTACGAAGAGTCTTTTCAAATGCCATTTCTAGCACGTTACCCTGCTGAAATTCCCTTGGGATCAGTTTGTGAAAATGTATGCTGTAATGTCGATTTTGCTCCGACATTTCTTGATTTTGCCGGTCTTTCCATCCCAAGCTACATGCAAGGGAGCAGTCTAAGACCATTATTCCGTGGCAAAGCTCCAGAGGATTGGTCTGAGATAGCTTATCATCGTTATTGGATGCATCGTGACCCTGATCATAATGCATACTCTCATTACGGAATTCGTAATCAACGCTACAAACTAATTTATTGGTATAATGAGGGCTATGAGCTACCAGGCACGAATCACGGGGGAGAAGACCGTGAATGGGAACTTTTTGATTGTGAGAAAGACCCATTAGAGTTGTTTAACTGTTATTCAAAACCTGAATATCAAGCAGTTGTAAGCACAATGAAAGTCGAACTCGAAAAGAAGATGATGGAAATAGGGGATGAACCAGAGCACCTTTGAGAAAACTATTTGAAACGCACAAATGAGGGGATGGTCCTGTTGTTTTCAGTATTTAAAATCGATCTAATTCTGGAATCCTTTTACCCTGATCTTTTAGCCTTTCGCAAAGTTCCCAAAGAGCAATTCTGTTGGAGTCGTATTTGAGAAGTTTTTGTGCTTGAATGGCATCGCACCAACGATATTCACTATGCTCAGATGATAACAATGGATCCCCTTGGACTTCCACTGAGAAGGCATACTCTGGAACAACATGTAGGTGCTTGGGCCAATACATGTGATCATTAAATATTGTTTTCGGCAGTGTACACGTGGAGTCGAGTTGTAGCCAGTTCACACCCACAAGGGCTGTTTCCTCAAACAATTCTCTCTTA
>PBWC01000051.1 GCA_002729095.1 Methanobacteriota archaeon | reverse complement strand
TCGAGTATCCGGAATTGCACCTTTTGGAAGCATGAGACAAAAGTTTTCACTAGACTTTGCTGCAGAGAATAAAGAAGATGCTGAGCACCAAGCATATTCCGCTTTGGGCTCAAGGCACAAAGCAAAGCGTCGAACAATAAAAATCGAAAGTACAATTGAAATTGATCCAAGAACTTCTACTGAGGCAAGGATTCTCCATGAGTTCAGAGAGCACATTGCTGCTTCAGGCGGACCGATTGCACAAAGTGAAGAAGAATGATTCCGTCGACTTTTTGTAAACCGACCACATCTCGAGGTTGAACAACATGGTTGACCGCAGCGAATTACAACAAAAGGCTAGATTGGTTGAGAGTCATAGACAACATCTGGAGGAATTACAAAAAAGGATGGAAGATGTTTCAGCAGTGGTTTCTGAGCATCAAATTACAGCTGAAATTCTAAACAGATTGTCTAAAATGTCTGAAGAAGGGGAAGCAAGCGCTCACATCACAATCGGTTCTGGTGTAACTCTAAACTACAAGCACGAAGGTAAGAAAACTGGTACTGCATTAATTGACTTAGGAGGCGGAATTTTTGCTGAAAGAGAATGGCACGATGCAGCCAATATTATTGACAAAAGGAAAGACGACTTCATCAAAATCCATGAATCATTACTAACACAAGCCGGCTCAATTGAACAAAGGCTTGGGACCTTAGCCAGCGAATTTAATGCCGCAGCTGAAAAATTACAAACCCAAAACCAAACAGTTTCCGAATCTATACCAACTGAACCCCCAAAACCCGAGAAATCAGAATCCAAGCCCAAAAAACGCAGACGCGGGTCAGGTTTCGGCGGAGAATTAACTCTAGATGATTGAGGCGATTGCATGGGATTATTCGATAGATTTCGTAAACGAGTCAATGAAGTAGTTGAAGAAACCGATACGGAAGCAATTTCTGCTGAAGAGAATACNTCAGAAGCAATTGANGCATTGGGCAATCAGCAATNTGTGGATGCCATNGANAATGAAGAAGACTGGGANGANATTGAAGAAATTGAAGAGCCTGAATTACAACAATCCTCGGAAGAAAAATCAACAGATGACGATTGGGATGATTGGGAAGAATTCGATGACGACGAACCGATTATCCCGCAGCAACTTTCACGNAAAGAAAGAAAACGTCAGCAAAAAGAAAAGAAAGCGCAANTTAANGCTGCTAAAGCGCACAAAAAAGCTATGAAAAAGAGAGGCGCAGTTGAAGTGGCAAGACCAAAAGGCTCCAAAGTAGACTTATCGATGATGAGAACCACAACAGGGAGAAAACTAGTTGAAGTTAAACAAGCACCAAAAGGGTCGGTAAGAAAAGCAGAAATTGAAACCGAAACGGGAACCAAAATAGAAGTTGAATTAGGTGGCGGAGTAGTCGAACAAGGGGGCCGAGTTATCAAGGCTGGAGATGGTTTGAACAATCTACTTGAAGAGTTAGAATGGGTTCTATTAGAGTCAGATATTTCTAGCGATGCAGTTACGGCGGTTATAGACGCATTAAGAGCCAATTTAATCGGGTCCAGATTAAGAAAGGGTGCAGATTTATCTAAAGTTGTAGAAGCCGCGTTNAAACGTTCANTGAGGAGTATTTTAGCTGCTGGATATTGGGATTTCGACGCATCGATAAAATCCTTCATCGAGTCGGGAGACACGCCTGTTGTAGTAATGTTGGTGGGAGTTAATGGAACAGGAAAAACAACAACTGCTGCTAAGATTGCCAAACGCCTGCTCGATATGAATCTCTCAGTTATCGCTGCTGCAGGAGATACGTTTAGAGCAGGGGCAATTCAACAACTNGAGGCTCACTGTGANAATCTAGGCANTCGTTGTATTTCCAGCCAAAGAGGCGGAGATACTGCTGCAATTGCACGAGATGCAATAGAATCAGCCCAAGCAAAAAACATTGACGTTGTATTAGTTGATACAGCAGGAAGAATGCAAAATAAAACCAATTTAATGAATGAACTAAACAAGGTTAGGCGAGTCGCAAATCCACACCTNACCTTATTCGTCGGAGATTCACTTGCTGGAAACGACGCTGTTGATCAGGCTAGAATGTTCCAAGAAATTATGAAATTCGATGGAGCGGTATTAACTAAGGTCGACACCGATGCTAAAGGTGGAGCAGGACTCTCAATCGCNTTTGCAACTGGAAGACCAATTGTTTTTGCTGGAATTGGACAAGGATACGACGATCTAAAGCAATTTGATCCAGATTGGTTACTTGAACAAATGTTTGAGTGAAGCGCATAAAAAAAAGACCAGTACTACCTGGGAGTGGCATGACCGATATTTTTAGTGACGAAGATACCGCGAAATTATTTCAGTTGGTACACATGTTTCAACGCTCAGCATTGTTACACATGGGATATATTCCTGACCAAAATGGCAATCGTTATTTCGACATGGCTGAAGCAAAAGAAGGAATCGATTTATTGCGAATGCTTCAGAATAAAACCAAAGGAAATCTTAACGATAAAGAAACCCAGTTACTTAGAAGCGTGATAAGCGAATTACAATTACAGTTTACCAAAGCCCCGACACTGAATAGGCAGGCGGAAGACGATAAAGCGCAATCTGAAACTATTAGGGAAACCTTTGCAAATCCAAGGGAGGGGCCTGTCGAAGAATTATCAGACCCCAAAGAAGGTGAAGAATAGGTGGATTTTATCCGGTTGATTCATGAGTGAGGGAAATATCGGAGGAACGATTGACATGGCATATGTTTCTAATAACTCAGACGATGAGTCCCCTACAGTCCTCATTGTCGACAATAATCCCATGTCTTTGCAACGACTAAGCAACTTATTCAAAGTTAGAGATTTTAACATCGAAATTTGTCAAGACGGCGATAAAGCAGTTGATGAATACATTAGATTAGACCCCGAACTAGTGCTTCTATCTTTAGATATCCCTACTCTCGACGGCCATATTGCTGCTTTAGAAATGAGAGAGCATGGCGGAGAGGCTAGAATCGTATTCATCGCACCTAAGCGCCAGTCACAGTTGGCAAAGGATGCGGCGCTTTCTGCAGGTGCAGTTGCCTGTTTAGAAAAACCGATTTCTGCAAGCTCTTTAGAAGAGCAATGGGAAAAAATTCTTGGCCCAATTCCAGAAGCACCAGGATTAGAAGACTTAGATCAATTATATCCTGAAGACAGGATAAAAGTTGAACAAGATGATGGCCCGATATTACCACTACCGGGAATGCCTTTACCAGCAGAACTACCACTGGAATTGGAACTGCCAGTTAATCTTCCACCCTTGGGCGAAGTACCTGCACAATCGAATAAGAAATCTGGTAAATTAAAATACATAATATTAATTTTAGTTGTAGCATTATCTGGAGCAGGATATTACGCCTACTCTAATAATTTATTTTGACTGTAAATTTGTTTGTCTGCAGGCAAGACCATGAATCGAGCATTTTCAGTAACTTGAGTACCCAATGGCGCTAAGTAAACTGGAGTGATTTTTACACTCGAATCACTGAGAAGAGAATCATCGCAGAAAAATAACCGAGAATCAAGCTTGCGACTTTTATCCCAAGCATTCCATAATAACCAGGCAGGTAGAAGCAAACATATTATCGCAATANCCCAAAGAAATGCAATATACATCTAATCGCCCCTCGTTAGAAAAGCCTTCCAAGAAACTTCAGCATATGATTTAGCACTTTCACTCGGGTCATCCGATTTATGTATCCCAGAACCTACAATTACACAATCTGAACCCGCCTTAATAGCATCATTTGGAGAGCCGTACCTCTGCCCCATTTCACCATCCCCCACAGCCAAGTTTACACCCGGAGTCCAGATTAACTTTCCTTCACCAACTTTACTACGCAGTTCAGATAATTCATTGGGCTTTGAGCCGTTTCCAATGAAACCAAAAACCCCTTTGTGCTTAATTCCTAATTCCACTACNTTGTCAGTATACTGCGGCGATAATAAATTGCCCCNACTNGACATCTGAGCCAGAAGTAAAACACCACCATCNCGACCAACGTNTTGCCACCCTGCTTGTAAACCATCGACGATATCAGACCCTGATATCAGGTGCGCTGTTACTAAATCAGCCCAGTTTCTTGTATCGTAGATCCCACCCATCTGGTCCCGGCTAATTTTTCCAATGTCTGCAAATTTCCTATCTTCAAATATTAACAAATCCATTTTCTTAGCCTTATTACAAAACAGCGACCATTCTTCTTTGGACCAGTCATCAATTAAATCGACATGCGTCTTTAGNGCGGCAATATGTGGTCCGACATCATCCAATANCTGATTNAGNCCGGCCATAGTNTTCCTATCTGCAGCAAGACAGACTAGACTTTGCTTACGGCAAGCGACTTCCATGTAGGCTCTAGCTATAGGTAGGTCATTACTCGACCAACGNTGCCCCCATACAGTTGAAGCCTCCATGGTATGGCCGAAGTACTACTTGTCCTCATAACTTGCGGAGAGTAGATTTGATTTGAATTAATTACGCCAAGTTCTTCAAAGTGAACCGTTTGAGTAGTAACATGCGAGAAGCTGTTTTCATTACCTGCTTGGTTTTGACGGCTTCACTTTCTGGTTGTTTCGGCGAACAGGAAACGGATGAAATAGAGGTCGAACAAGGCCCCTATCCAGATATATATTCTCGTCATACTTTGGACTGGAATTGGACTGGTAGTTACTCATATGTTCTACAAAACGGGCCGCATACTGCTCTTGATGTACAAGAAGCGACTATTACAGTCGATACCACAGGAATTTGGGGGGGCGGTCCAAATAGCGCCGACGTCCACTTATCATACTGGTTACCTTCCAANACTGAAGTAGGTGAAAAAGTACCCGTTATCGCAGTAGTGAGTCCATATTTTTCTTATGGCCAACCTGGCGACGAATCCAATCCAACCAACATTGTTGCCGCAGGCCGTGGAGAATTCATCTATGATAATTTCATTCCTCATGGTTATGCTCTAGCCCAAGTTGCAGTATTTGCTACCGAAGAAAGTACAGGATGCTTCGATTATCGTGGAGATGGAGAAGGACTCGGTATTCACTCAGCGGTTGAATGGCTTGGAGACCAAGAATGGAGTAACGGAAATGTTGCGATTTATGGTAAATCATATGAAGGCGCTACAGCGTGGGAAGCTGCGGCTTTGGGTAGTGAACATCTTAAGACCATAGTACCAATTTCAGGAACTACTGCACTGGCTCCCCTGCTATACAAAAACGGCAGTGCTGAAGCACGATCACAAATCATGCATTCAAATTATGGGAGCAGTATTCTGGATTATGATAATGACGACCTTGATAATCTATGTTCGGATGTAGTTGAAGGATTCCTCGCCGGACCAACTAGGTACGGGCTTGGAGAATTAGANCCATATATGGCAAATTACTATGATGAGAGAAGTCACATTGACAAGGCCTTAGGAACTTATAACGGCAGCATTTACTGGGTTCAAGGAATGCAGGATTGGAATGTAGATCCACACCAGGTCTTCGGGGGGCCACCTGGAACTAATTGGTATCAAGAGTATATCGATGCAGGGTATGAAGTAGCAGGAATGCTGGGTCAGTGGGAACATAATTATCCAGACCAGTGGTCTAAACATAATGCGCAAGATTCAGGATATGGTGGCGAGGCAATCCACAATATGACTCGTTGGGATTGGGGCCAAGATTTGTTTGAATGGATGGAATATTACCTCAAAGGCATAGGACCAAAACCATCACTACATGCTCAAATCCAAAGAAATGACGGTGAGTGGAGAGTCGAAGAAACATGGCCACCTTTAGACAATGAACGTATACAACTCGATATGTCACAATGCCAATCTTCCGGCGCTTTTACCGGTACTGCAGGTTTAGTTCTCGGCGGAGAGTCCACAGTTACCACAACTTGTCCACCGATGTCCGAGGACATGGATACACACATNTCTGGATTAGTAACATTCCATCTTACAGCTGTGCCTTCATTTGACGGCGGACAGGTATTCATTGAAATGCAAGACTCTGAGACTGGAATTAGGCTGGGCCATGCAACTATGGATGTTCGATACCATGCCGGTGGATATGATGCACAGACGGTAATCCCAGGTCAAACGATAACTATGCTAATGGAGTTTCAGGGAATTGACGCCTTGTTGCCAGCAAATCATGGCATAACATTCGTGATGTCAGAATCCGGCGAAGATTACCTTCCACCTGCTTGTACTCCCTCATGTTCATTGCACATTATCCCCAGCTCATCTACCGTTGAGATACCGGTTATTTACCGAGATGGCGCTAATGTGTTGATAACTCCTCAAGGCGAAGAAGCAGCAAATAATCAATGATTAACCAATACTTCGTAACCGAAGAGCGTTAACAAGATCCATTCTACTAACCAAACCAACCAGTAGGTCTTCTTCTGTTACTAGTAAAGCCTCGACCTCGACAAGCCTTCTTCTGGCTTCAGCCACTGATAAGGAAATATCGACAACCGCAGGGTTCCTATCCATAACCTGCTCGATTAAACCGGTCCTGTGCGCTCCTTTTTGCAGCAAACTACCTTCTGAAACAATACCTAAAATATTTCCTTGTTCAGATATTACTGGTAATTGGCTAATGTCTCCTTGAACCATCCTGTCTATTGCGGTTTGAACAGAATCTTGTAGGTGTAATGCTTTGACATTTCTTACCATTATNTCTCCAACGGTGTGAAGTTTTTCCGGACTTTCAAATCTAGATAATGAACTCACTAATTTTCGAAGTGTTGATGCTCTAGGATCTACCACTTCAGTCTCAACTTTGGCAATTATTGATTGTGCGACACCGGATAACTCAGATAATTGAAATTGAGTTAACTCTAGTGACTTACGCCACCTTCGAATATGTTTGCCAGTAGGAACTTCCATCATTCAATCCTCGAGACAATTTGAACCAATAATTCAGAAAGTTTCTGTAACTCATTCTTGAAACTACGGCCAGGAATTTCAGGCAACTCAATATTACGACTATCACTAGCNACACCTTCCATAGTCGACAAAACCATGCCGCCACTCATCATCCACATTTGCATAAAGGAGAGCAGTTGCGGGGTATTNTCGATTGACATATTTTCCTCTGTCATATTNTCTCCTGTCACNAGGATGTCAATAGAGATTGACCTTCCGGCGTAAAAAATTCTATGGTTTTAGATAGTTTTTGGACAATTACTCATTTGCCTAGTTTCCCTTTTCTGCGCGCGCAAACGAACATCNCCCATCATAAAAAATACCTAATATGATAATCATTTACCCACTATTAAATCTAAAAACTAATCAACTGANATATAAATTTCCCGAAAATATGAGCGTATGTTTCATATACCGTCTAGTTAAGCCCTGCGTTGATAACTATGATTACAGATAAAGCGAAGTTAGAGTATATATGGCTAGATGGATTCAAACCAACCCAAAGCATGCGTAGCAAAACCATGATTCGAAGTGGTTTTGGTGGCACAGTAGAAGAATGCCCTATGTGGTCATTTGATGGGTCATCCACCCTCCAAGCCGACGGCGGAGATTCAGATTGCTTGTTAAAACCAGTTGCAATTTACCCAGACCCTGATCGAATTAACGGATATTTGGTAATGTGTGAAGTTTTGAATGCAGATGGAACACCCCACGAGTCAAATGGCAGAGCGACCATAGATGACGATGATGATGACTTCTGGTTTGGTTTCGAGCAAGAATATTTCTTATGGGACCCTGAGACAAAACTACCACTAGGATTCCCTNGAGACCAAACTCCGCAGGGGCAGTTCTACTGTTCTGTTGGTGGCGCAAATGCATTTGGCCGAGATATTATTGAAGACCACCTCAACCAATGCTTAGAAGCTGGTTTGAACGTTGAAGGAATCAATGCCGAGGTTGCTGCAGGACAGTGGGAATATCAAATCTTCGCTAAAGGCGCTCGTGATGCTGGCGACCAAATCTGGGTTTCTAGATATCTTGCAGAGCGTAACGCTGAGAAATACGGACTGACCATTGACTGGCATCCTAAGCCGTTGGGGGATACTGATTGGAATGGTAGCGGTATGCACGCTAATTTCTCCAATACAGCAATGCGCGAATCAGGCGATGAAGCCGTATTCACCAAGATTTGTGAGGCATTCGGCAAGAATATTAAGAAACACATCGATGTTTACGGCGCTGATAATCACATGAGATTGACTGGAAAGCATGAAACCCAATCAATTGACGAGTTTTCATACGGAGTCTCTGATAGAGGAGCATCAATTAGAATTCCAATTGGCACTATTGAAGATGGCTGGAAAGGAAGATTAGAAGACCGCAGACCTGCTTCAAACGGCGACCCATACAAGATTGCTGCAGTGATTATCTCTACTACCAAATCTGCGTAAGTAGATAGTACATTAAGAAGTAGGATTGGTTAAATGAGTGAGGATTCAGGATTTAAAATTTTGATTACAAATCAAAGTAAAAAAGATCGAACGATTAGATTGGTAATTGCAATTATCCTAATCCTAGTTAACTTAGTTGCAGCGCCAAGCATTAGTCAACTTTTGTCGATGATTACTCTCGGTGTAGCTGGAGTGTTAATTTTCAACACAATTTCAGGTAATTGCTACATTTACCGAATGTTAGGAATCAATACCTGTCCACTCCCCGAGTCATGACTGAAAAGTCGAACCAAACGGCACGGTCGAATTAAATATTCAAATCTAGATGAGACGTGGTTTTAATTACGAGAGTAAAATTTGTCACTACTCGTGAATATTTAATCTACTTTCGTGATTGGAATGCAATTACTGCGCCTAACATTGTCACAATTGTGAATAAACTAGAAACCCATGGAAGTCCTAATGAACTATCCTTTACACTGATACATTTTCTAAATGTTTGACCTCTGTGGTCATCAATTCCAATCGTATATTCAACACATGGTGCAGTTCCTTCTACAAAATCAAAAGATACAGTGGCATCATATGTTCCATCTTCCGAAGTCACTAATTCATATCCGTTGTCAATAATCATGGGATAATCATCTTCGTCATTATCGAAAACTTTCCAACTAACATTATACTCTTGGCCGGGCTTTAAATCTATGAAATTGAAGTCAGCAGAGATTTCATCTCCATCATCCGCTTTCACATCTACGTCGTCGCGCCAGTCAGTAGATTCTTTCATCCAATCCCAATCATACCAAATTGCATTTTCATTCCAATTCCAATCCAATAATGTACCATTTGAATCAGAAATTGATACATTAACGGCATGTACTT
>PBWC01000050.1 GCA_002729095.1 Methanobacteriota archaeon | reverse complement strand
AACGAACATGGGAGATGAAGGATTATTGATTATTGGGGAAGAGGATGGTTCTATTCTGGGCTGGGAATGGCAAGATAACCTCATAAATGATGTTGGGGCTTTTACTGTTCAAGATAAAATGAAACTGGATGGATTTGTTGATTCGGTTCAGAATGTACAAATTACAGACCTTGATGACTCGGGATATACAGATTTACTGATTACCTCAAATGAACAAGCACACTGGCTTCATACCAAGGTTTTGAAAAATAAAATTTCGTTCCCAGTAGACGAAAATTTCACACTAGGAGTTTTTGCAAATAATAATTCGGACAAGGTTGAATTTTATTCCATTAATGCGGACTCAAATTTTGAAATTATCAGTGGTGAAATCACCGATGAAATGTTTGCTTTGGAGGGATTACAATTGTATGATGTTCCGTTTTACATTGGAATTTTTGTTGCGATTCTATTGATGGTATTACTCTATCTTCACAGTGAATGGTATGTCGTAAATACAGTCGGAGTATTAGTTGGCGCTGGAGTTATAGTTATGCTTGGAGTAGCGTTTGTTCCTACTCTGATTATAATTTTCATGGTACTCGCCGCTGTATATGATGCTTGGGCAGTTTACAAGTCTAAGCATATGCTCGAATTGGCTGATACAATGATAGGCCTACAACTGCCAATATTACTGGTTGCTCCTCAAGACAAAGGATATTCGTTCAAAGACGAAAAAGTATCGATTTCGGATAATAATCCAATTGAACCACCTATTGTTTCTGAAGTACCGACCAAGAAAGTTAAGGTTAAGAAAAATAAAGAAGCCATGTTTATGGGGCTCGGCGATGTAATCTTCCCTGGCATGCTGGTACTTTCATCAGTACAATGGCTTGACTCAGATTATGGTTTCAAGATTGCAATGTTCACATTATTTGGTGGATTATTAGGATATTTCACCTTGATGACCTATGTTGCAAGAGGTAAGGCCCAGGCAGGTTTGCCACTGCTCAATGGAGGGGCAATATTCGGATATTTTATCGGAGGGTTGATTTTCGCCGGGACTGCAATTTTTGAATTAGGAATTACGTGGTAGGATTGATATGCTTGGAATTCACGTTTTTAGGGAGCAACCGGATTTAATCCGCGCCGATCACGATAAAAGAGGAATCAGCCATGAAAAAATAAATCAAGTAATCGANCTTGANAAAAAATGGTTATCACTTCAACATGAAACGAANCAACTCCGTCAAAAGAAAAATACTGCTGCTAGAGGAATAGGTGAGGCCAAAAAATCCGGTGATAATGCTAGGGCTGAACAAATCTTGAATGAAGTTTCAAGTCTTGGTCAAGAAATTTCAGTTTTGGAAAAACAAACTGACGAGACACTCGAATTACGAGACAGAATCAGAATGTCCATTCCTAATATTCTTCATGATGATGTTCCAGTTGGTGCAGATGAATCGGGTAATACTTTGCATAGTGTTCATGGTGTTAAGCCTGAATTTGAATTTCAACCAAGAACCCATAATGAGCTGATAGAGATGAATAAATGGGTGGATCTTAAGAGAGCAGCAAAAATTACAGGCAGTCGTTTCTTTTTCNTAAAAGGAGANTTAGCACGTCTGGAATTCGCTCTTCAACAATACTCAGTTGATTTTATTAGAAATAGAGGCTATACGTTTGTTCAACCTCCTGTAATGATGAATAGGCAGTCATACGAGGGGGTAACAGATTTAGGCGACTTTGAAACAGTGATGTATGGTATTGAACCCGATGGTTACTACATGATTGCAACCTCCGAGCATCCATTAACCTCTATGTTCATGGGAGAGACAATTCCTGAAGAGCAATTACCATTGAAGATAGTTGGTGTGTCTCCTTGTTTTCGTAGAGAGGTTGGCTCTCACGGTCAATCAGATTTGGGAATTTGGCGAGTCCATCAATTTACTAAAATTGAGCAGATAATTATCTCCAAGCCGGAGAACTCATGGGAANTACAGGAAGAATTACTGAAAAATTGTATCGATTTATGGGATGAACTAGATATTCATTATGAAGTTGTAAATATTTGTACGGGAGATATGGGTACAGTTGCCGCTAAGAAGTATGACCTTGAAGCTTGGATTCCTGGAGCAAATCAGTACAAGGAAATAGTTTCTTGTTCAAATTGTACGGATTATCAGGCAAANCGATTACAGATTCGATATGGTCAACCCGGTCATTCTGGACAACCAATTGCACATACTTTGAATTCAACAGCAGTTGCAACATCTAGAGCACTAGTTGCAATTATGGAACAAAACCAACTAGAAGATGGTAGAGTCACAATTCCAAAGGTACTGAGGCCATANATGGGNGGACAAGAAATACTTGAACCCTGTAATTGGGGATAATCACAGTTCTAATAATCCTGCATTGCGTATAGCCTCGAGGTTCAAATCACCGGGTAATCCTAAATCTACTGGCATCCCACCGATAGTTACGATAATTCCGGTTAGATGAGTAAAAATGCACGGCGGGAAGTCTCTTTCATCTTTGTGCTCCGACAATAGCTTCCAACCAGTACTACCCTTTGCTTTTGCTTTATCTAGCGTATCTTCTACAGAATGAGCAATCCAACCATTAGCTTTCCATGCATGTTTTTGAAGATCTTTAGTAATCAGTGCTGGGGCGGGAGCAACTGTATGTCTGTATGGCCAGGCTTGCACCCAATCAAGTCCAGAATCAATCAGCCATTCAATGCCAGTAGGTTCACTACTTGCTGATATGGTTTCTCCTACAGATTCAAGATACC
Organism: Methanobacteriota archaeon; assembly: GCA_002729095.1. Lineage (GTDB taxonomy): Archaea > Thermoplasmatota > Poseidoniia > Poseidoniales > Poseidoniaceae > MGIIa-L1. The sequence continues at coordinate 14,024 of PBWC01000050.1, read as the reverse complement.
TTAGTAGACTTCTCAAATGAGGGTGTCTAGAACGGTCTTTTCCTAATGATTCAGCTATGTTTGTTGCGGTATTGATTCTACCTTCATCCAAGTGTAATAAACTCCTAACTACATCGCCATGAGGCCATTTTTTAATATCATATTTCTTAATAAATCGTTCGATAATATTCAGTGCTTCACCAGACCTACCTTCTAATCTTAATCTTGCAGCATCACCTAAAATCAATAATTTATCTTCAGGAGTATCCCTGTAATTTAGTGTTGTAGCAGCAGTATTTTGTTCAAATCTATTAATTAGATCGATATTCCTTTTTGTTAGAGGGTCTAGTGATAATATAGATGCAACTGATGATTTTAACTTCCGCTTTTTGGGTTGCAATAATGATGCTACCCACTTAAGTCTTGCAGATTCAATATCATCATCGGGAATCATTTCTAATCTAGGCTTTGCTTCTGCTAAGTCTCTTTGGCTTAAACTAGCGGCGACTAAAATCAATCTTGCAATTTGTGCTTCTCTTCCACCTCTCAATGCGAGTATAGATACAGCATTGTTCTCAGCNTCATCCCATCGCCCCATTGCAGCATANATTTCCATCATAGCATCAGTTTTTCTTACCAAATCTAACCCTTCTAATTGTTCTCCATANCCTTCCATTACAGAATCNATTCTAACTAAAGCNCGGTCCCAATCGTCTTCCATTATCAGTTTGCGAATGGCTTTTTGCTTGAGATAAATAACATCTTCTAATTGAGCCATTCTCATACGATCTTCTCCCACAGAGGCATCAAATGAAATATCTTCTAAACTAGAACCAATCTTTCTTGAACGCGCCCAGATTACAATAAAAGCAACCTGGCCGCCTGATGATAGCATCCACGTCAGTTCTTCGAGAGCATCTTTGGTTAACACTGTACATACACTATTTTCCCAAATACCACATTGGTCACCTTGGGGGAGAAAACTAGAATCCCAAAAGGTAATCATCGCTAAAGCAAGTAGTAGCATAGATTGACCAGCAAATCCTGTGAAGCAGAAATTCAAAACCTTGGCTTGTTGGGAACGCTCAGCTCTTAGTAATCGACTGTCAGCAAGTTTAATTCCACCTTTCCCTGAAACGTCTTGAACATCTAAAAATAGAATTCTTGCTACTTCATAGACAAATAAGAAACCGATTAAGGCCACGTTAAGAAGCAGAAATAGAAGAACCATTGTTACCATTGGCACTCTAATTCCGTCCTCGGGAATGAATGAGAATAATTCAATTAGAGCGAAACCTAGTATTCCCCCTTCCTCCATAATTGACGATTGTGGACGGTATTCGGGTAGATCAATGACTCGATCTGAGTGTGTGAATAAATTTGGGTCTATCGATAGTGCAATAATCGAAATAATGGTATTAAGTGCAACAAACGGCATTGCTATAAGGTTAATATTTACGATTAGTGCGATTGCTTGTTGCTTAGCATTTGGTTCGTGATTGTGAAATGCGGACGCTTCACCTTTAGCAATTTTCTGTGAGGATTGTCTCAGAGCTTGCCATGAAGACCCAAGAACTCGACCATAAGCGAGAATAGCCGGAGAGAAAGCAAAGAATGTGCATATGCTGAAAATTCTAAATCCAGGTACATCCAAAATATCTAAAATTAGTCCAAGAGCCAGAACTAAGGCCATCCATAAAATTGTTAACAGAACATAAGAATAGCTTCTCCAAACATTTGAATCTTGAAGTGTGGCTTTTCCTTGACCGATTGGCTTAATCACTTGAGCGCCAAGTGATGAACCACTAGAGATTATTGCTGGAATAGCAATAAAACAGAGCGCAATAGAAATCGACAATGCATGATAACCTTCTGAGAGTTCAAAATTTGTCATCATGAATTCAAAAAATAAAATTAATGCACCAGTCAAAGCGAAAAGATAGGTCGTAACGCCAAATCTCATACCTTGAGTCTTTAGAAGATTTTTCACATCTTCCACCGACGAAGTCACATTGTGTACTTCATACCTTTTTTCNCCTGTNTGGAATGCTACTTGCAGGCCCCTTAGTTGTCTTGGAACCACTTGTGTCCAAAATAGCCAAGAAGTTAACCCAGCTAGAATGTATGGTACAATAATAATTGGTGATATATCATTTATTATTGGTGGCGCAGCGATATTATCACCTCCAAATTAATCATCATTTATTGCTAGACTTGGGATTGGTACTTTTTCTGATATTTCTTGATTAATTTGGGAAATAAAATCTTCAAGGGGAATTCCAGATACTTGGTCTCCATTTCTTGCTCTGAGGCTAACAGTTCGATTTTCTTGTTCTCCGTCTCCAAGAATAATCATATATGCAGGTTGTAATTTACGATGGGTTCGAATTTTCTTTCCGACTGTATCATCTCCGTCATCTACTTCTACCCTAATGTTATTTTCTTTAAGGGCTCCTGCAACTTCATGGGCATATTTTTTGTGCTTTTCCGAGATAGTAATAATGTGGCATTGCGTTGGAGTTAGCCATGTTGGGAATTTTCCGGCAAAATGTTCGATTAGAACTCCACAGAAACGCTCCATAGAGCCAAAAGGTGCGCGGTGAATCATTACTGGTCGATGTAATTCCCCATCGCTTCCTTTGTAGTTTAAATCAAATCTTTCAGGAAGATTATAATCCACTTGTACAGTTCCTAATTGCCATTCTCTACCAATTACGTCTTTTACTACAAAGTCAATTTTTGGACCATAAAATGCAGCCTCACCTTGCTCTTCAGTCCAGTCGACTCCAAGTGATTCCGCAGCAGCTCGACAAGCATTTTCTGCTTTATCCCAGCGTTCAGATTCACCAACATATTTTGTAGAATCAGGATCTCTAAGACCNACTCTAACTCTGTAATCAGTCATCCCTAATTTATCAAAAATAATCTGTACCAGTTCAATACAACCTAGTACTTCNTCGGCGATTTGATCTTCAGTAACGAATAGATGGGCATCATCTTGGGTGAATCCTCTGACACGAGTCATTCCTGAGATTTCCCCCGATTGTTCCCAACGGTAAACAGTACCAAATTCAGCCAGTCTTAATGGTAGGTCTCTATATGAACGAGCCTTAGAAGAGTAAATCTTGACNTGGTGAGGGCAGTTCATTGGTTTAAGCATATATCCTTCAATGTCTCCTGCTTTCATCATGTTTGATAATTCTGAACAAGAGCAACCTTCATCCGACAATTTATTCATTAAATCACGTTCGACTAGCGGCGGATATTGTGAATCTTGGTAATAAGGGAAATGGCCAGAAGTTCTGTATAGGTCTAACTTGCCAATATGTGGGGTAAACACTTGGGAATACCCTTGCCTACGAAGATGTGACCCAATAAAATCTTGTAATTCTTGTCTAATTATTGCCCCGCGAGGAGTCCATAATATCAACCCTTGACCGACTTCTTCATCAATGTGGAATAATTGTAAATCTTTGCCTAATTTCCTATGGTCTCTCTTTTTAGCCTCNTCCATCCTATGCAAAGTTGCTTTCAGTGCGTCTTTAGTAGGTTCTACAATACCGTATATCCTAACTAACTGCTCTCTATCTTGGTCGCCACGCCAGTATGCTGAAGAAACACTTGTTAATTTACAAAACATCAATCTAGAAGTATTTGGGACATGAGGTCCAAGACAAAGATCGTACCACTCACCTTGTTTGTAGATAGTTGAGCCACCACCATCTTCAATTTTATCACCAATAATTTCTAATTTATACGGATTACTTGCGAAGTGGTTTTGTAATTCATCATCAGTTAATTCAATTCTTTCCACGGTCAAATTTTTCCTTGCCAATTCCTGCATNTTTTTCTGAATTGGTTTTAGATCTGCCTCAGTAATTGGGTCCATAGCAAAGTCATAGTAAAATCCGCGTTCTATTGCAGGACCAATGGTAGGCTTAGCATCGGGGTATAATTCCATTACAGCTTGTGCTAACAAGTGCGCAGCACTATGTCTGAGGATATGTATTCCTTCATCAGAATCAGAAAGAATTCCTTCAATACTACATGACTCGTCAATTTGGAATGACATATCTTTTTCTATACCATCCACTTTTGCCGCTAAACAACCATGCTTTCTTCCCAAAGCATCGGTGACAACTTCCGCGCAGGTTATACCTGAAACATATTCATTAACAGTTCCATCTGGTAAAGTGATGTTAATCATCGCCATCACACTCTCTCCTACATATTAGGGGGGCCGCTTATCCTTCATGAAACCGCCGCACTAATTTTAATGTTAAGTGGTTAATTTATGATGCTAATAGGGGTAAGTATTGAAGAGTAGTAGGTCACACATATTACCATGAGAAAGCGTTTTGTTTCAACAATTATTGTGTCTTTTTTGATTGTTTGCTCTCCTCTTTTTGCTTCCGCGCAGATTTCCACTACTACGGAACCTCAAATCAATGTNTTGTGGATTTTAGANGATAATGGAGAAAATGCACATGCTTACAGAATAACTTTTTCTGATAATTCATCGTATGATGTAGATATTGATATTGAACACTTAAGAAACGGTTCAGAAATCCCAACTTACCTCCTACAAGAATGGAAAAGTATTGATTCAAAACGAGTGCTAGATGTTGTGGTTAATACAACGTTGCAGTGGGGGGATGAAGTATTTATTTCAGTTCAAGTAAATTCGGTTAATGGAAATATGATAGTACCTGTCACTGGAGAAAGAGAAATCTCCGTTGGGACTTGGAATCAACCAATGGACGACCATGAAGTAATGTTATCCACTGTTTGGGATTTAGATCAATCCTATGATAATGAAGAGGGCGACCAAGGATTTTTCTTAGAATTTGAAGGNCAAGGCTGGCAAAAAAGACAAGGAAATGTATTGAATTCATGGGAACTAGGCAATGGTTCTTTGATTACTCTGGAATCAACAAATGGCTCAACCAGTAACCTTTCCCTAATTCTAGATTCTATTTGGAAAAATGAAACTATAGTGGATGGAATTTTAATTTCACAAATCTTTGATGCTAGAGGCCATGGTAGTCTAAATCTAGTCGATAATGATGAAGAAACACAGACTCAAATTTTAGCTAATGTTTCTGATGCATGGTTAAATCGATCAATGGTTGGAGAGGATATTTCTGAAAGATTAAGGCTNGAAGCGACTGGGATTCTAAACGTCTCATCTGGTGATCAATCAAATGAATCCTCTACTAATATCGATGGTGAGGTTAGTGTATTTTATTTTGAAACCTGGGATGAAAATGGAGTTAGGAGGCTACAAGATCAGCAGTTTGAAGCATTGGCAGAATTAGTAATAATCGAAGATGGAACACGATTGGATATCTCATTAGATGGCCTCACATCATCGGAAAGATGGGAAGATGGCATTCGTACTTTGCANAAAGAGGAATTTATCGGTAGCGGAACATTTGGATTTGAGGAGCAAGATAATGAATCTTCAATTATGATTAATGGAACAATTTATGATTTTCATACGCTAATTGAAGATGGATTGACAAAAATTGATGATATACATGTTGATGGCGATATTACTGGAGATGTCCAAGGCTCATTTGGAATAATTCGATATATCGAAGAAACGGGNAATCAAGCAAATGCTACTGGAGAGGTATTTCTGGTAAATGTAATCCATGAAGAAAGTTGGTTTAACCTAACTGGCGTCAATGGAGGTAATTTCTTCGACGGTGCAGGAATTGGCGCTAATCATAATGAGTCATGGAATTACCAGGTCGTACAATCAGAATGGGATAATCGCACTGTAAGATTAGTGTGGGAAGAAACTGGTGCGGATGCATCCAGTGGAGATGAGTTGCCTGAGAGAAGCCCAATTGAGAGAAATGCAACCGCTCCTGAAGCAGAAGAAGGTTTAGGAGATGTAATCATCTCTAGAGAGACTGGATTAATGCCTATTCCGATGATTCCCGGTGACAATGTTAGACTTAGCGGCCAAGAAGGGTTGGTACTAGTTGTTGAAGCAGAATCAGTTTCTAACGATCCAAGAGATGGTCATAANTTCCATGTGGTTAACTGGGTTGGTATCTATGAGGGAATTAGTGGAGGATATGCTTCTGGAGCAATTATTGACCAAGGTCCACTAAGAGGATTAATTTCTAGTGTTACAAGGACTCTCGAGATACCATTTGGGGAAGAAAATGAAACCGCTTACCTCAATGAGAGTCAAACACTAGAAAGAGTCTTATCGCCATCAGTAGTCACTTTAGAAGAGAATTCTGCTCCACAAATTGGAGAAATTTACCTACAACAAGGAATCATAATCGGTGAAGGTGGAAGCAGTTCATTATTGGTAGCAAATATTACTGATGTTGATTGGAATCTAGATGAAGTTATAGTGGACCTCGCACCTATCGGTGGTGGGCTGGTTGAAATGAATGATCGGGGATTGGATGGAGACCAGTCAGTTGGTGACGATATCTTCTCAACTGTCATTTCTGTTCCGGGATTAGAAATAGGGTTGATTGAAATTAACATTACTGCTACAGATAAATTCGGCATATCCACTGTAGGAACTGGACAAATAGAAGTTGTAAACCAAGCGCCTCGATTAACTTCTGTTGAAATGTCGCCTAGTGTAGGGTATAGAGGAACAATATTAGTCGTTAATGCTGAAGCCTATGATGGTCATGGAGTAGGTAATGTTAGTGTAGATTTACGAAGTTATGGCGGCGAGTTATTTTATCTGACCGATAATGCAGGAATCTGGACAGGACAAATTACAATTCCTCAAGGAATGCCTCCNGGATATCAATCNGTAGAGTTTATTCTACAAGATGGNGCTGGAAAAGTTGGTACTACGAGCATCTGGTATCAAGACCAACCCGATAGCCAAGACCCCAGAGGGCCTCATTACATTTCAGATGAAATTGCAGTGCCNATCGAGGTTAGAGTACTGAATTCTGCTCCCGAAATTATTCCTCCAGAAAATAAGATTATTACTAGATCCGACTCTTCGATTATTGAAATATTAGAAGTACAGATTATTGATGCAGANGGAATTCTAAATGCAAGAGCAGATTTAGGAGTTTTTGCTCCGCTTGGTAATGATGGAATTTGGTTGAAGATGTATGATGATGGAACCAACGGAGACAGGGTTGCTAACGATGGCATTTTTACTGTGCAACTATCGGTTAGAAGCAGTACTCCACTTGGGGCTCATGAAGTTCTAATACAAGCCTCTGACAACTACGATGTAGTAACCTCACAAGTTCCAGTATTGATTACAGTAGAGGATCAAACATCAAGCGTTCCGGGACTTGACGATACGGCAGTTTCTACCGAAATGCTGATGGGCATTTTCAGTGTTTTAGTATTCGGTATAATAATTGTTAGTGCCATTTTACTCAGAAATAAAGACGATGATGATGGCGGCGGAGATAGGTTTGGATTTGAATAATTTTAACCTAAGGCATAACAGTTTATACCTCTGTTCTGTGGGCGTGTTACATCAGCGAGCGTAGTGTAGTGGTTATCACCGGGCGTTGCCAACGCCTGAACCCGGGTTCGAGTCCCGGCGCTCGCACCAAATCTAATTCAAAATGGTAACATTTAACGCCTGTGATACTATGGCATACTAGGGTTCGACATGACAGAACGACGGACAATTTTTGTTGGGAAAAAGCCACTACATGCATATGTACGTGCGGTAGTAATGGCAATGGAAGCAGGAGATAGAAACTTACAACTTGTTGCCAGAGGAGCAACTATAGGCAGAGCAGTTGATGTTGCTGAAGTATGTAGAAGAAGAAGTGGATTTATCGCTCAAGGTCTGCCAGAAGAAGTAGTCATTGGAGATATCACCTGCGGCTCAGAAGTTTTGCCTACGGATGATGGCAGAGAGCGCACTGTGAGTGTTTTACAAATCGAACTAGATGGAATGGGCGAGATTCCAGTTCAAGAGGAAGAATGATCTTCTAACGACTTAATTCTTCGTTCAATTTCAGAAGCCGTTTTTTCATAAACTGATAATTGATGACCCACTGGGTCATCTAATCCCCAGTCTTGGTCTATTTTTATTGCAGGACAATGAACACCACAACCCATTGAGATAACCATATCATATTCGCTAGGAGAAAATAAATCAATACTTTTTGGCTTCATTCCATCTGTGGAAATGCCTCTTGAGTTTAATACAATTTCAGCATTTTCTGCTATTTTTTGCGCCGGGTGAGTTCCGGCTGAGTCTGCTTGATGACCCATAGATCTAGCAATTCCTTCAGCCATTTGAGAGCGACAAGAATTTCCAACGCATACAAATAGAAGACGCATAAATTATCGTAGTCAGAATATTTTATTATTGATTCCTATATATTTGATATCAAATATTTTNNATAACTGTAATGTNGAGAGTTTGTGAGGGAAATTTTTTCTAGGCAATTTTTCCGAGGAAGTNTACTGTATTTTTTTATATTTAGTTCATTATTCATTCTGCACATTGTATTTGCAGCAAATGACTTTGAAATATTATTTAGGGCAGTAGCGATAATTATCACAATTATCACATTCATTGTTGGACCAATGGTAATAATTTTAGGGAATATTTCATCAAGTAGGGTTACAGTAAACAGATTTTCTGGCATAATATCTATTTTTCTTTCTATCGCACTAGGTTGGGCATATTCCGAAATGAGCTGGAAATTACAAATTATTTATTGGCCATTGGTAGCAATTATCTGCCACCTTATCGCAGAAAGGTATTGGTTGACAAAGCATGATTTCAAGTAGGGCTCTTATGTCTTATTGCCATGGCGGAATCACCTTTGTCTGTTCATGACCCTAACTCAGAGGGTTCTCAAGATATGAAACCATCTCCACAACAACAAAAGCAGATGGAGCAGGCATATGCTCAGATGAAGAGAAAAATGTCAATGCAGGAAATTGGTAAAAAAATCAAGCATAAGATAATGGTTTTATCAGGAAAAGGTGGAGTTGGCAAGTCCACTGTTTCTACAGGATTGGCATTATCTCTTGCACAGAGAGGCCATTCTGTTGGAATATTAGATATCGATATAACAGGACCAAATGTTCCTAAAATGATGGGATTGGACGGCAGAAGATTGCACGTCGAAGAAGGTAGAATCCATCCAGCTCAAGGACATCTCGGTGTGAAAGTCATTTCAATGGCTTTTTTGCTAGAAGATGAAGATACACCGGTTGTTTGGCGCGGCCCGATAAAATTAGGTGCAATTCAACAATTCATTGGCGATGTAGAGTGGGGACAATTAGATTACCTAATCATTGATTTCCCTCCAGGGACATCAGATGAGCCTCTAACAGTCGCCCAATCACTACCCGATATTGATGGTATGGTGATTGTTACTACACCTCAAGATGTGGCTCTTTTAGATAGTAGAAAGTCTATTACCTTCTCCGAATCATTAAAAGTTCCAGTACTCGGTGTTGTTGAAAACATGAGTGGGTACACAATTAGAGGTAATGGCCCTTCTAATTCTCAAGTGACAATTTCTGGTCCCGGTGGAAAATCGCATAATACTACAACTGATGAAGAAGGAAATTTTAGTGTTACATTAGATATTTTCAAGGAGGGTGGCGGAAAATCCACCGCTGAAGAATTCGGAGTTCCATTCTTAGGCGCACTGCCATTTGATCCGGGTTTTGTTAGGGGCGGTGATGACGGAGTTCACCGAATTGTTAGTGAGCCAGAAGGAGAATCAGCGATTGCATTTTCAAAAGTTGTAGAATCAATAATGGAACAAATAGGTAGCTCTTCTGGGCCAGGATTAGAGATTATTTGAGTGATAATATGTCTAGTAATCCGCCAGAACTGATTAGGCTCGAAAGAAGAGATTTAGACATGCTACTGACTTATGAATCTGGAGATCAATTCACAGTTACATATGACGATATTAGATATTCTTGCCCTTGCGCAAAATGCTCTCCGTTAAGGAATGAAGATGAATCCAGTAAATCACTCAGGAGACAAATAGAAGCTTTATCTCCTGAAAAACCAAAGGTCAAACCAGTTGGAAAATATGCATTAGCTTTCGAGTGGGATTCCGGTTGCTCCAGTGGAATCTATCGTTTTGAGAGAATTTGGGCACTAGCAAATAACCAAGACCCAGATGATGGAAGGGCCTATGTCCATGGTGTGTGGTAGTTAAATATCGTAATTTAACTGTAATTTTATCCGACGGTTTGATGTATAATCATTATGCCGTAAACATGGAGGACATTCCATGGATGGCATCTATCTCACTTGGATGATAAGTGCTCTGGCATTAGGTGTAATACTCCTTCCAGTCTTCAAACCACCTTGGATGGAATTGAGACTAACGACCTTTGTTGATTTTTTCCGAAGATACTGGATTCACATTTTAATGCTGTTTATGATTTACAATGCTAAAGACGGATTAGATCAAGTCGATCGGATATTGATGGCAAATACCGGTTTAGATATGACTCCTTGGTTATATGCTATTGAAGGAGATCTAGTTCTACATCTTCAGCAATTCTTTGAAGCAGAATGGCTCACAATTCTTCTAACTCATTTTTATGTTGCGGGATTCATGTTCATATGTTATGTTTCGGTATTCTATTTCGCATATTTTGATGATAGATGGATTTCAGATAGAGTTACGCTAACAATCGCATGGGTCTATATTTTCGCAATCCCATTTTACCTATTTTTCAATGTCAGAGTCACAGGTGATTACATACCTGAAATGGAAACTCTAGCATATTCTTTAAATCCTGAAATTGCTGATTGGTTTAGAAGGATTGACCCATTTACGAATTGTATGCCTTCATTACATATTGGTGTGCCATTTTCAGTCTGGCTTTGTTTGAAGAGGTTTGATGAAGACGAAAGATGGGCTCTGTACAGAAAGATTGTATTAGCTTATACAATATTGACATGTTTCACTATTCTATATCTCGGTATTCATTGGATTTTAGATATCATCGGTGGCATGTTAGTTGCTTCTGCTGCGGTTTCTATGGCGGAAAGGACTTCTCCTTCATGGTGGAAAATTTTTGATGAAAGAACTATCAATTCGAGATTAGTCACTGTATTTACCAATCCTAGGAAAGCGTTTTCAATAATCTCAAGTAAATTTACAAAATTAGTCAAGACATTCCTCAAACCTAAGGCAAAGCAAACTGGAATACTTGCCATTGCATTGATGATATTAGTTGTATCTGTAATTACTTGGGATTTGACGCATCAGTCACTTTCTGCAAGTGGTGCTGAAGCCCCGGAAGGTGCTTCAGCAGCTGATGGCTGGTTAGTTACGTTAGATAATAGAAGTGAATTTGGGGCTTTAATTCTAGTTCAGGATATTTCAAAAGTTGGCGAGGATGCGATTCAAGTTATTCAGCCGTTAATGAATTTTAATTCCTCTTATTCACTTGATGGGTCGAAACTAGTAATGGCTAATAGTACAGTTTTATTCGTCGTGGATGTAAATTACCCCGACCAAATTTTACTCCAACATCCAGTAAACAATCCACAACAAGTTTTGATTACATCTACCAACAATGAAGATGTAATAATGATTCTATCTAATGGAGAGATTTCAGCATTGTCAATTATCGGTGAAGAAATACAGTTGGGTATCAACGATCAAGATATATCTTTACTTTCTACAAATGGTTTAGAATATGCATACGTAACACAATCTAGTAAAACAACAATAAATATCGGAAGAATTGGTACTTTGGGATCAATTGCATATGAGATGAATGCTACAGCACCTGAAGAGCAAGATGAAGTGTTAGAGCAGTGGGGAACACCAGTAGACATGGGTAATGCTTCAATAACACAAATCGAATTTGATACATCATATATTGTTTCGACAATTAATGTTAGTACAGTAGATAGATTAGTTCTTCTTGAAAGGATTTCAAATGAGCAATGGATAGTTGGTGATGGTAAATACTCGTCTGTGGATCCCTCTCTTTCAAACGGAATCTTGGCATGGTCAGGATATGACCATCTTAATCCATCATTACCTTTAGAAGAATATTTAGATGGTGAAATTTACTATTTGAATCTGACAACGAATTATACGCATATTTTAACATCTGACAAAATAAACCAGTGGGGGCCGATAGTTCTCGAAAATCACTTGGTGTATTTCGAAGAAAGTGGAGATAGTACAGTAATCAAGATACATTCATGGAATCCAGAATTGAAAACATATTCTAATATTGTACTTCAAATAGGTTCGATACTAGGAATTTTCCTAGTATTTATTCATCTTTCACAAAGACAACAGGAAGCAAAACAGCAGAGAAGTGACGAGGAAGAATAATTACTATTTCTTTATACTGAGCATTCTTTCCAGAGCAAGTAGTGAACCGTTTTGAACGTCTTTTGTTACCTTTATTTGATTAGGGATTTCCCCTTCTGTTATCCTTTCAAGCACATCCATAAGATATGCGGGATGAATCATGTACATTGTCGAACACGGACAAATTTTATCATCTAAGCATTCAATTTTTTTATCCGGGTGTTCCTTAGCAAGTCTGGCAACCATATTGATCTCGGTTCCAATTGCTATTGAAGAACCAGAAGGTTGTTGTTGTACAAAATTTCTAATAAATTGTGTAGAACCATTTGTATCGCTTGCGTCTACTGTCTCTCTAGGACATTCAGGGTGGACTACCACAATCCCGTCAGGATTTTCATTTCTAAATTCATCAATTTGCTCGACAGTGAATCTTTTGTGTACAGAACAAAATCCATGCCATAAAATTAGTTTTGAATCATTTATATGTGCCCAATCCTGTTTATTTTTCTTCTCCCCAGGAGTCCAAGTAGTCATCTGCTCAATTGGAATACCCATTGCTAAACCAGTATTTCGACCTAGATGTTGGTCGGGGAAAAATAAAACCTTACCATTTTTTCCTGCCCTTTCAAATGCCCAGTTAAGAATTCCTTCAGCATTTGAAGATGTACAAACTATCCCTCCATGTTCTCCTACAAATGACTTCAGTGCGGCACTAGAATTCATGTATGTAACAGGAATTAGATAATTTTCATTCTTCGGTGCTGGTAAATCTGGATCTTCTCGATTAATTGGATCATCTAAATCGGTATTCTCCAATATTTCATTCCAGCATCTTGTAACATCTGCTAAATTTGCCATATCTGCCATAGAACATCCAGCACGAAGATTAGGTAAAATGACAACTTGCTCATCATCAGTTAGAATATCAGCCGATTCAGCCATGAAATGCACTCCACAAAAAACAATAAATTTGGCAGAGGAGTCAGCCGCTTTTTGGCTTAACATAAAGGAATCACCAAGGAAATCAGCATGCATCACAATACTATCTCTTTGATAGTGATGGCCAAGAATTAGCAAGTCATCACCAAGTTGTTGCTTCAGTTCTGTTATTCTATTGGAAATAACTTCTTCTTCAGGTGACAAGGAAGTATCCATAAAGTCAACCGAACACATCGGTAGTGAAATCGTCATTGCTTTCAACTATATCCAACAAGTAATCCTTTTTCAATGATTGTGAATAGGTGATTTTGATAAACTAAAGCGTAAAGCGCTTGTTATGGTCTTCCAATCGCAAGTGCAGATACACCTCGGTGCGGAGGCCGAGGTCTGGTCAGGTTCATGGATGGGCAAGCCAGCGGTTAGAAAAATTAGGAAACAGAGAGGCTGGCGACATCCTAATTTGGAAAAGCGTCTTGGTTTTAGGAGAATGCTTTCTGAAGCGAGATTATTGATTAGAGCGAAAAAAGAAGGATTGGAAGTTCCTGCTGTTTGGGATCTAGACTTAGATGGAGGAATAATCGTAATGGAAAGATTGCCCGGTGTGCCATTAATCGATTTACTTAGAAACGCAGAGGTTAGTGAGGAACAAATTTACAAAGCGTTGTTTAATTCTGGTAGTTTAGTTAGAAGACTTCATCGATTAGCCATTACTCATGGAGATTTGTCCACAAATAACTTATTAATCGATGAAGATTTAAATTCATATTTAGTTGATTTTGGTTTAGCAACGATTGAATATGATGTAGAACGTTT
>PBWC01000049.1 GCA_002729095.1 Methanobacteriota archaeon | reverse complement strand
TAATGGAGCATTTCTAGCTGTCGCTAAACATAAGCCCAAAACATCCCTAGTATCTCTAGGATCTATAATGCCATCATCCCACAATCTAGCGGTAGAATAATAAGGACTTCCTTCGGTTTCATACTTATCTAGAATCGGTTTTCGGAATTCGTCCAACTCAATTCCTTCCATTGCAGGCATTCCTTCACGCGCTCTCTGATCTTGTTTTACTGTTGCTAAAACATCTGCAGCCTGAGGGCCACCCATAACAGATATGCGGCTATTAGGCCAGATAAATAGGAATCTGGGATCGTACGCTCTACCACACATACCGTAATTACCTGCACCGTGCGAGCCCCCGATAATTACTGTGAACTTCGGGACATTGACGCAAGATACTGCAGTTACTAATTTGGCACCATCTTTAGCAATGCCTCCTGCTTCGTAGGCTTTACCAACCATGAATCCAGTAATATTTTGCAAGAATATTAGAGGAATTCCTCTCTGCCCACATAATTCTACAAAGTGAGCTCCTTTTAGTGAGGATTCTGAAAATAAAATGCCATTATTAGCCACAATACCTACTTTGTGGCCATGAATGTGTGCGAAGCCACAAACAAGGGTTGCCCCATACCTAGATTTGAATTCATGGAACTTAGAACCATCGACAACTCTAGCAATTATTTCCTTTATGTCTACAGGAGTACGATTGTCACTAGGTATCAACCCAAGTAAATCTTCGACATCATGAGCCGGTGGTTCTACTTCAGAACTCGCTGCTGGAGCAAGTTGACGAGGCCCTAGATTCTCAACAATGTTCCTGACCAAACGTAATGCTTCTGGTTCATCTTCAGCAAAGTGATCTGCTACTCCTGACTGTGCGGTATGAACCTCCGCGCCGCCCAATTCCTCTGCAGTAACTACCTCTCCTGTCGCCGCTTTAACTAGCGGCGGCCCTGCGAGAAATATCGTTCCATTTCCTTTAACGATAATTGATTCATCGGACATAGCAGGAACATAGGCTCCTCCAGCGGTACAAGAACCCAGAACAGCCGCAATTTGAGGTATTCCATCACCGGACATCTTCGCTTGATTTCTAAATATTCTTCCAAAGTGATTTACATCTGGAAAAACTTCATCCTGCATTGGCAAAAATGCACCACCTGAGTCTACTAGGTAGATACAAGGCAAATGATTTTCATGCGCAACTGTTTGTGCTCTAATATGTTTCTTGACTGTCATGGGATAATATGAGCCTCCTTTGACTGTGGCATCATTAGCCACAAAAAGACACTCACGCCCATGTACCATTCCTATACCGGTGACTATTCCGGAACTGTGGGCACGACCGTCATATAGCTCGAATGCTGCCAAAGGTGAAAGTTCTAGAAAGGCTGTTCCAGGATCAATTATTCTCTCTATACGCTCTCTAGGCAATAATTTTCCTCTACCTCTGTGACGTTCAACATACTTACCACCTCCGCCATTAGAAGCAATCTCTAAACGTTCCCGGAGCGTTTGGATGAGATTTGAATTGTGCTCGACACGTTTTAAAAAATCCGCATCTGCTCGATTTACCCGTGTTGGCAATCTATCCATGATACCCCTCATATCAATGCAAGAAGCACCGACATTTAACATTGAAGATTAAATTGAGATAATTTGAGATTATACATCGAGAGTTAATCTGCCTATATCTCGTAGCCCTGGAGCCAAACCAACAATTAGTACGGCGAGAACGATTAACATGCGCATGTGGACTTGTCTTTTCTCAACTCTCATTTCAATAAATAGCCAAACAATAACTGCAACAAGTATTGTCTTTACTAAAGCAAATAGCCATGCTCCTTCGCCCCATGAAATACCTATTGAGTTGTTTATTTCGCCGCCAAATTGTATTACTGCATTACTGACCGGATGTTTCTCACCATACCCGAAGAAGTCAATGCCAACCATGGTTGCAATTCCGTCACACAACTGGCCGTAAACCATAGCTAAAACCATCGGGTTGGCCAATAATGCCTTTTTCGATAATTGTTCAATAGGGTGCTTAGAAACAATTTTTTCAGCATCCTCCCATGTTTTTACAGTCACTCCATCAGGTAACACTCCTGCCTGATAACCGGTTAAATTGATATGCCTAGCATCTTCAATGCCATACTTATACATAAACCAGCAGACAACTGCAGGAATCCCCAATACGACCAATAAGGGCCAAATAGGTTGAGATTCTACAACCCTTCCGCTTTCTTGAGGCCATGGGGTATCGAGAAATTGAAGCCAATGGAAAAACCCTAGCAATGTTGCTGAAGATCCAAACGCAGTCAAACCTCTAGTGATAGAAGGCCATTTCCAAGTCCAAACTAAAACCATAAACAAAAGCAAATAAGAAAATGCTAGTCCTATCAAAACCCAAAATAAACCAACATCTTGATGCTCAAAATATGCTGGACGGTACAATAAAGCCCAATGAAGGAATAACGCCATACCGAGTGATATGAATAATATCGTACGGCTTTTTTCTACCGTTTTATCATCGCCCATTCCATCCCACTTAGAACAGAAATTATGAGAAATAAATGCGATACCAACCAACCATAGAGCCAGATGAAAATGAATAATTGGTGAAATCATAAGCCAATCTATTTTCGAACTAAAGAAGTCTGAATCTTCTAGAACTCTTAACACAGGCGCTAGAAGCACCCACATTATCAGAGCAATCATCATTTTATCGTCAGCAGGTAGACCCATCTTCCGAAAGATGCCTTGTAAAACTATTACAGCAAGTAGAATTGTAAATGCATAAATTGCAGTATTTTGAGGCGAGTAACCAGCATCTCCAGCGGCTCCCGCATCTTTGACGATAGGGTCCCAGACTATCGGTTTAAGTCCATCTCCCCAAAAAATATCATTGGCAAAAATCAACCCAAAGGATACAATTGATACTAGTGCAAACAAGAACCAAATTGATACTTTTTCTAATTGTGAAAATTTATCATCAGGCAGTGCGGATTCATACTCCGAGAGTTTTTGCTCAATCTCCAAGGCAGTATTAGTCATCCTAACCAGACATTCCTATACATGCTTGGATTATTAATTTACTATGCGGTTTATTCCTCTTCTTGAGAAGATAAGCGCTCAATTAACTCGGCCTTTTTACCGCCTACAGGTAAACCTTTAGCCTTGAGTCTGTCTTTTAGTTCAGCAACTGATAGTTTAGATAGGTCTTCTCCTGAGTCTTCATCATCATCTTCGACACCAAACCCTCTAGGTTCGTGAACCTCAATAAAAGAGATTTTTCCACATTCCATTGCATCTCTAATGGTGGTAACTAGTCTAAATTTTAACATTGCAGCGTTGGTATCAAACAACATAGCTTGCGGGAGGGTTATGGAAAGATCTTTACCTTCGAATGAAACCTCAAACCCAGTGTGTCCTGTATTAGATTCTAATAGACCCAAAACCTTGTCATCATCACCTTTCAGTTCCTTAACAACAGTAAAGACATATTTTAGCGTTTTACCTGCCATAGGATGATTATAATCGATTTTGGCACGTCCTGCTGCTAGATAGGTTAGATATCCTTGACGTCCACCAATAGTCACTGGTGCCCCAATGTAGAGTGATTGAGGGTCTTGGACAGATCTCTTCAATTTGTCAATACTGATTACCTCGGTCATTGTAGGATCCTTTTCGCCATATCCATCTTCTGGGGCAATTTCGATTTCAACTTCTTTTCCTACTTTCGCATCCTGTAAAGCAGCTTCGAATCCTGGAATTAGACCTCCGGAACCTACTACGCAGACCATTGGAGCATAACTACGACCTTCTTGATGCATTTCATGCTCCTTTGCCACTTCTTCTCTTGTAGTTTCAATCAAGTCACCGGTTTCACCGCTGAATAAGTCATAATTAACATGTATAATTGCTCCATCTTCCATGGTATAGCCTCCTTAGAGATAATCGCCCGACTTGACTCCCCTAGATAATCTCTTGGATAAGTAACTAATCATTCCTGTTCGATAATTAATTCTTCATTACGGCCCAGTGATTGCTTTTTAGAATAGTCAGCATAAGTTACCGCCGCCATACCAACCATCATAGTAATCCAACCGAACCAAACAAGATGAGATGCCGGAAGATTGTAAACTGTTACTCTTACTAGTTCTATTGAATCTTGTCCGCTAGCCTGTGTTTGTTGCATCAGACCCTCGGCTTGACTTCCATCAAATATGAAAACTATATCCCCGGACCACCTCGAAAGAATATCAACTTCTGAACGGGCAGTGCCTGTTTTATCAAAACGAAGCATTCCTGGTTCTACTTGGCCAATTTTGTCACCGATTTTTTGACCTGAAACATCGTATACTGAAATCTCAATTCCTACGTAACCATCACCTACTTCCAAATCTTGTGATGTGATATGAACTTCGTTAAACTCATATCCATATCCCTCATGAATAATAATTTCATCCTTGACTAAGGTTACTCTGTGGCTAGCATCGCCTCTGTCTACTAACAGAGTTGTTGAAACATGACCTATAATCAATAAAACCAATCCCAGGTGTACAATGTGCGCTGATAAAGGAATTAGTTTGGTTTTTGAACGGAAAATATTACGAACAAATCGCTTTCTAATCTCTGATAATAACGGACCTATAATAACCAGCAGCATAGGCAGATAAATCCAAGCAATTGAACCCCTATCAATGACTGATGAAACGGATGCATCTGAATCCGCCCCGAGTGAATGCGGGAAGAAAATCGAAAGAATTAGAGATACTGAGATTACAAAAATTATCAAAAATACAGTATTTTTGGGTTTGCCAGTCCTATTCAGGTAGAACATCATAGCGACTGTAAAAGCAAGAATAAATGGTGCGCCATATAGTTCATGTGCCTCGAAATTAATAGTGTCAATACTGGCGATAAGGATAACTAAAGTTAAAATCAAATACGAACTTACAACCATTACTGAACTCCACAAAGCTATTTTTTGTTGCCATTTCTTTGAGAAAATTGAGAATTCAACTTCTCCTTCCTGTTCTTTTTGCATCAACCATGGTGTGATAAAAATTAACAATAATACTCCGGCAGTAAGCACGTCAATCATATTCGACCAGGCAGATGCAAGACAGAGAACAACTCCAAATGTAGCCCAGACCCATTCTTTTGCTGCATCATTCGAGTAATACATGGGAACGAAAAATAGAGTGAAAAGTAATGTGAAGAACGCCTGCTGTGTTAGTAGCAATGTGGCCAGAGAAATTATGAAAAGTGTTGGAACGTATTTATGTCTAAAATATATCCAACCCTGCGGTTCAATTTTTTGATTGGTATTTGATGAAAAGTCTATTATGATAAATGCGAAAATTAGTAGTAGAAAGGCTTCGCTGGGAACATAATTATACAAATCTGCTCCCAAGAAGAGTGATAGAAATGCGCCTACTATCGGCAATGATAGTACATGAATACCCAGACTTTGGTTTTCGACATTGAAAATTTTTCTTCGAACAATCATAACCCAACAAGCGATAAGCAGCAGCATTATCATCAAATAAGACATTACTTCAACTCCAACGACGCTGTCAGACTTTAGTAAAATCATTCTGGAAAAAGCATCAGAAGGAGCAGTACCTTCTTCTGAGGTTACAAACGTATGAACTGATGAAGCCCAAACTCCTCCTGCCCTTGTTACCAGTGTAGCGAATAACGCAAGACCTCCTGCAACTAGACCTCCACCAATCCAAGCTTCATTGGAGATTTTTCCTGGCCTAGTTCTAAGATGTGATATTCCGACTAATGCTAGCCAAGGTAATAGTGAACCTGTTTCAACAGGATCCCAAGCCCAATATCCTCCCCAGTCTAGAATAAGATAAGCCCACAGACCACCCAAACCAATCCCTAAAGTGAGTATAAGTAATCCAGGTCTAGTAATAGCTAGAATTTGTTGTTTAATCCCCTTATCTGAGTTCGTAAATAATTTAGAAATTGAAACTGCCGAAAGATGAATGCAGAAAGAGTAGCCTAGGAAAATTAAAGGTGGATGTATAACCATCAAATCGGTTTGTAGTAACTCATTCAATCCAGCCCCGAAGAAAAATTCTGGTGTTTTTCTAAACGGGTCAAGGCTTATAGAGATAAGAATTAGTAATAATGAAAAACCATGAACTAGTCTCAATCGTAATTCTCTTGAATTGTTACTTTCAAATTCAGTCATTGGCTTTCTCCATATCCAAGCCAATAGAGTCAACCATAGAACCCACATCAGTATCGGCCCTTCTCTTGCTGCCCAAGTTGCAGCGAAACGGTACTTCAAAGGTAATGCATCACCGCCAAATGCTGCTACATACTGAATTGTTGTGTCGTTTACAACGAATCGGCTGGCTAGAGCAATAAATGGTATTGCTAAGCCAAAATGCAAAAAAATACCCGCTAGTTTCGATCTTTCGAATATACGCGGTTGGATAATCAAGAGCGTTGCCGCCAATGCAGCAACCCATAGTGATATCCCCCACATACCCATGGCTAACTCCCGTCTTTGAAGGGTTTTGCTATTTCATAAACCGAAAATTGAGGTTCTACCAGCCAAAAAACTTCGCTCGGCTATAACCAAATGAACGAAGTACTGAAATGACTTTCTTGGTCAAAAGAACCGGTCGCTTAACCAAGATTTTCAAACCAATTCCAAGTTTTTGAATCGGAGACATATTAGATAACTCTTCAGGAAGGCAGCTTGCCATGAATGACATTTCTTCATCAGTAAGTTCGTATAATGCTTCTTTACCACGTAGGATTTTATTGTATGGTGGGAACGTTTTCTTCCAAGCCTTCTCATAAACCATTAGCCTATCTCTAGATAAGTCATTATCGCTCAGAGCTTGTGCAATTACGTTCGCAGCTTCTCTGCCGGACCACAACGCTAAGTGCGAACCCCCTTCGAAAAGAGGAGATGTAAAACCAGCAGCATCACCGACAAGTATTACTCCATCATCAACTGTCCTTTCTCTAGGCCCTGAAATAGGTATTGTACCCCCAAATGGCTTAACCTTATTTGATTTGGATTGATCTCTCCACATCGGGTTTACTATTGGTTTGCCATCAAGGTAAGTATCTTGGATAAATTTGTCAAGGTATTTTATTGCTCCTTTCTTGTCAGTTGTGACCAACCCCACATTGGCTCTTTCTCCATCTTTAGGAATCATCCAAACATATCCATGAGGGGAATATTGTGGCCAAATATAGAAATCAAGATATCCATCATTTTTCACCTCTGTGACCTCATACTGAAATCCAGCAATGACTTCAACTTGAGTGCCCATATCAAGTAATTTTGAACTGGCACCAGCAACTCCTGAAGCATCTATTACGGCCCGACATTCAATTGGAAAATTAGACCCCTTGCCATCAATTTTCCAATTGGAAAATTTATTTTCGCTATTGAAAATTCTCTCCATCGATGTGACTTTATGTTTCAAGAATAACTCTGAACCCAATTTATTCGATTCATCCATTAACCACTGCTCAAATAAGTGCTTCTCTAAAACATATCCAGGCTCAGTAAGTAACTTTTCTGTTCCGTCTGGGAAAATTACTCGAATACCGGTAACATCCAATGCCTTGACGTGATCTGGAATCTCAAGTGATAAATTTTGTACTGCTAATTCTGAAAGACATTCGCCACAGTGCACAGGAGTACCAACTTCAGCATCAGCTTCAACCACAATTACCGATAAACCGGCCCTAGCAGCATGTAAAGCCGCTGAACCGCCACCAGGGCCTGCGCCGATGACTAGGACATCGCATGTGGTTGGAGCGCTCGCCATGTGACTGGAGTGTATGACTAAGCCCATGAATAAAACGGTTGTAAGATTCTATGTGAACTTACGCAGGTTCAAAGGTATAATGCCTGTCCCGTTGTTGTGGCATGGAGAACTTTGAAGAGGTGGCTTAACCACTTAGAGGCTCGTGGTGAGTTGATTCGGATAACTAGGCCGGTCGATGTAACCTATGAAGCAGGAGCGATTGCTGATTTGCTGGTTAAGAATTCTGGTCCAGCGGTAATTTTTGAAAAACCACGGTTAGCCGATGGTTCAATTAGCGAAATGCCGTTGGCTATGAATATCTTCGGGACCGGCGAGAGAACTCTTAGAGCCTTGGGTGCAAGTCACGAAACTGAAGTTGGTGATAGAATGGTAGCAATGATGAAACCAGACATTGGTGCTTACATGAGAGCCCCGTGGAAAGCACTCCCTCTAGTAAGAGACGCACTGGCTATGCCACCCAGAAAGAAATGGCGAGGAAAGTGTCAAAGAGTTAGGCTGGACACCGATTTGACTAAGCTACCAATTCCAAAAACTTGGCCGATGGATGGAGGTCCATTCGTTACACTGCCACTAGTAGTTACCAAAGATCCCAATTCAGGAGAACATAATTTAGGCATGTATCGTGCACAAGTATTTTCTGAAAAACAAATAGGTTTGCACTGGCAAATACACAAACATGGCGCAGACCATGCTGCGGCAATCGGAGAGAAACAAAAGATGCCTGTTGCGATTTGCATGGGNGGACCCCCAGAACTGATATTTTCAGCGATTGCTCCTCTTCCTGACAATCTTTCAGAGTACCAATTCGCCGGAATTCTCGGCAGCCGCTCATTGCGCATAACCAAAGCACTGACACAAGATTTGATGGTTCCCGCTGAAGCAGATATTGTGATAGAGGGTTATTGTATTCCAGGCGAAACCAGACTTGAAGGCCCATTTGGCGACCACTTCGGATTCTATTCTCTAACCGGTCAGTACCCCGTTATGCACGTAACGGCAATCACTGCCAGGAAAGATGCTGTTCTTCCTGCAACAATTGTCGGCCTGCCCCCGATGGAAGATGGATACCTAGGTGAAGCGATTGGTAGGCAATTTTCGCCAGTCCTACAATTCCAGCACAGGGATGTGAAAAGCGTTCACCTGCCACTAGAAACCGGTTTCCATAACCTAGCAATCGTTGCGGCCAAGCAACGTTACCCACGCCAAGCTAGAAAAACTGCGTTAGGATTACTCGGCGCTGGACAGATGATGTTTCTCAAAGCGATAATTACTGTCGACCCAGAACAAAATCCGAAAGACTTGGAGGCATTACTTGACGCGTTAAATGATAAAGTCGAAATTGCCAATGATGTAATTGTATTAGAAGGCATGGTCGCTGACTCATTAGATGCATCCAGCCCTTATGAGAATGTCCATGACAAACTTATCATCGATGCAACGACTATCCCCGAGCGCGACCCTAGATCTGATAATGAACCGCTAGAGGGTTCCTTCAAACAAGAAACTCCCGAATGGCGTCAAGGGATTGTAAAGTCAGATTCCTTCACCGAAATAGAACTGGTNAAGAAAATACCTGAAGTTACCGATGCACGAATGTTGCGTAACAACATCTTAGTCGTTACAACTCACATTGAGGGAGCTCCCTCTCACAAGACAGGTTCAGAAACTTTCAATGACGCTGCTGAAGAAGCCAGAGTTGAGCGAATTTCTCAATTGAAAAATTCAATTTGGCAATTGGATTCTAAAAAATGCCTCAGATGGTTATTCATAACTAATGACGATATGGATTTGAACTGCAAAAAAGCCAGAAGAAGACTACTTTGGCAACTAACCTCAAGATTCGATGTCGGTAGAGGTCTATCCTTTGATAACGAAAGACAGAGACTTTGTTGGGACGCAACAACTCCAATTCCAAGCGAAACACACGGCGTTAGGCGCTGGCCTGCGATTACCCTACATTCACAAGAAACCCTAGAGAAAGTGGCTTCTCATCCAGAATTAGCAAAATATGAGTGGCCAGTCCATCTAGAATTTGGGGGCCATGATTGATGGACATTAAACAGATAATGTCATTCATAAAAATCGAGCACACGCTATTCTCCTTACCATTCATAATCATCGGTTTTTTCATAGCCNTAGAGCAATTCTATCCAACGGGTGAAATGCCGCTTAGCGATTTGGCATGGGTCCTTGTTGCTGCTGTCGGTGCTAGAGGACTTGCTATGACCTTAAACAGGATTATCGACAGAAACATCGATGCAGAAAACCCTCGAACTGCAAATAGGCACTTAGCCAGTGGCACTATGTCCATGTCAACGGCCTGGACTCTGGCGGTGATTTTCCTAGGAATGCTGCTTTTAGGTGCCGGCATTTTGAATGAGGTTGCATTAGCAATGTCCTGGCTGCCAGTGCTAGCCTTCGTAATTTACCCATATACCAAGCGATTCACTTGGTTGTGTCACCTATGGCTTGGCCTATGCCTAGGTTTAGCCCCGGCTGGTGCTTGGGTTGCGATTGCTGCTGATTTTCACGGATGGGAAGCAATTACCGGCACTGATGGATTTGGTAGTGGACTGTTGTGGTACCCGACTATTTTCTTCATCTCACTCGGCGTGACACTGTGGATTACTGCTTTCGACATTAATTATGCAAGAATGGATGTTGCGAGCGATCGCAAGCACGGCATTAATTCATTCCCCGCACGGTTTTCTGAAAGGGCTACAACTAGAACAAGCATTCAACTGACCTTGCTCTGGTTTGCGTGCTTTGCAGTAGCAGACCCGATGGAAGGGGCTTGGTTCCTAATTGGAGCACTAATAATGGCTCTGGCAAATGCTTACGTAATGTTGAGAAATGAGTCTCTGGAGAAATTTCAGGACATTCTATTCAAAGTTTCAGTATCAACTGGATGGGTTCTGATTCTTCCATTCATTCTCCTATGATTTATTGTCAATTGTTCCAAATGTTACTAACTTAGCATTTTAATTAAACACAAGGGTAGCGTTCCGAATGACGCACTGAAAGCCCTTTGAAATTGTTAATCCGTATCAATGGGTATTCGGATAGACCCTTTGATTATCTCCATTATTGATGCAGTTGATACGTTAATATACAGGAAGTAAATCATTCCGGGTATGAGCCAAAAACGAGATGAGATGCGACAATTCCTTGAAGAAGAAGGAATGGACCCAAATGACATACTGGATTTTCTGAATGAATTTTTCCAAAAGCAATGGAATATCAAGGGGCGGCAATTAGTCCGNATCGACCCACCTGGCAAAGGGTCTTATCCAGCCCTGAACATCAAATGGGTCGAGATGGTGAAAAATGGTCGATACGATATAATTCCGGGCCAGACTAGTAAAGGTAGTGTAATTTCTTCTGGTAATACGCGGGATGTAATTGCGGAAAGNATTGGTAAAAAAATTGTAGATAGTAGTGCAATATTATTTGCATATGGCTTAGCAATCGAGATATGGCCAAAAGAACCTAGAATCGCTACAGGGTTAGCAAACATAGTTGCCGCATATTACCGTTGATTCAATGGGTCCCCTTGCGAAACCCGTCCTTTCAATGGGTAGCGATAGATATGACCCACTGTAAACCCTAGTGTACAAATCAATTGTATGCAAGGGTGTTTAGCATAATTTCTCGTAAACATGAGCAAACCAATTATCTACCTCACTATTTAACAGTAATTTTGGATGTAGAGTTTACCATTAATTCATAGTGATATAATTAATTGCTATGTATTGTTAGGCTGCGTGAGGCGGTTAAGGTGTCAGGCGATCTAACAGGAATTGACGCTTATGATGTGTCGTTTATCAATTTAGTGAAGCAACACTATCCAAAATTGAGTTTACCTAATTACCAGAGAAGTTATGTTTGGGACAAATCAAAAATATTAACTTTTCTTGAAGACTTAATCATTAACGACAAAGCCCCAGGAATACCTAATATGTTTGCAGGGAGTGTTCTCATGTTACGTGAGATTCACGAAAGTATAGATTATGATAG
>PBWC01000048.1 GCA_002729095.1 Methanobacteriota archaeon | reverse complement strand
TAGTTTTAGAAGAGATGCAAAGATTGTCTGAAAGAGTTGATTCTCTCGAAAAGAGAAATAGACTACTCCATAAATCTAAAGAAAATAATATTGCTGAATCAAATGAAGATGAAGAGAATGATGTTAACGAACAAAATATCTCTAAAAAATCCACTAACCAATTTACTCTAAAATCTAACATATCTAGAACTATTTCATTCTCTGGAATAACTCTTTTGATAGGTTTATTCTTGTTCTTTATGACTATGAAATTTGAGGATTCAACTGCGGAGTTTTTAGGGATTCCTTCGATGACCTTACTTTGGTTTGTCAGTATGTTTACTTGGGTATTGTTCACGACCAAAACTATAGATAATCAAACACCAGTGTTCAACATTTCATACATCCTACACGTTATCTTTGCTTTATCGAGCGGGTTAGGATTAGCAATAGTATTTGAAGTAACCAATGGAGACTTAATGAGTATGGGAGTTATTGCTNTATTCGTATCTTCAGTATCATTTACNTGNGTCTTTGCANTGGGATTTATGGGGCCAATGCAGAGAAAATCAGTTGTTGATTGATTCTGGATTTTTGAACAAATCTCTAGTAATATTCTTTTGATGAGATTCAATAGTTCCTCCACCAATTTCAATCAATTTTGAATCTCTCCATAGTCTTTCAACATGGTATTCTCCAACATATCCGTAACCACCCATCACTTGGATTGCAGCATCGGCGATTTCTTTCGCTGCAGTCGCTGCAAACAGTTTTACTCCGTCAGAATCAAGTCTATGCCCTGCCTTTCCAAGTTTCAAACTCAAAGCTGTATCATAGATGTAGGATCTCATTGCTCGATATTTGGCCCATGAGTCACCAATGTATCTCTGAATCTGCCCGAAATCACGAATCTGACTGTTGAAGGCAGTTCTGTCTGTAGCATATCTATTCATTTCTTCAAGGCATCTCCTAGAAATTCCTAACGACATTGCCCCAAGAGTTAACCTTTCAACTTCAAGATTACACATCATATGAATAAGTGACTCTCCCNTATTTCCAANTAGATTTTCTGCTGGAACTATACAGTTGTCGAAAACAAGTTCAGCAGTATTTGATGCACGCATGCCCGTTTTGTCGTATATCTTTTGACCAACACTATATCCTTCCATTCCAGCCTCAACGATAAATGTCGACATCTCAACTCTTCCTTTANCATCTGTACCAGTTCGAGCATAAACCCAAACTACATCCGCAGGGGTGCCGGTTTCGTCTAGACAACCGTTAGTAATCCACATTTTTCTTCCATTAAGACACCAATTACCATCATCTGTTAGTTTGGCATTAGTAGATAATCCTAGAACGTCTGTACCTGCATCTGGTTCAGACATTGCCATAGCACCTATCCATTCGCCAGAACATACTTTAGGCAGGATTCTTGCCTTTTGTTCTTCGGTGCCATTAAACGCTAAATTATTGACAAATAGCATTGAATGAGCTAAGTAAGCAAGTGCAAACCCAGGGTCTGAAGCCGATAATTCTTCATGCACAATAGCACANGCCGTAGCATCCAAACCTGCGCCACCATATTCCTCTGGCGCACTAATTCCCAGTAATCCCAATTCACCCATTGACTTTAGCAATTCTAGGTTGAATTTCTCTTCCTTATCGTACTCAAATGCTTGAGGCTCAACATTTTCCTTTACCCAGTCTCTAACCATTTCTCTTAGCATNANATGCTCTTCACTAGGATTTGCGATGTCCATAACAATCACCGTTGGTTATGGGGGGGAGGTTTCCCCTTTTGACCGTTTGTAATTTATTCATCTTTTGAAAAAACGTCTAGATTTTTTACGAGATTTCTTTCGTGGCTTACCTCTATGATTACTAGCATCTCTGGCAGAGCGTCTTGTTTCGTCTTCCATACCTAGTGAAGGTCTTATTNTAGTTTCATAAGGTGCNCCGCGACGTCTCAAACTTGGAGGTGCTCCCCTCGATTGTGATTTTACTTTCCTAACTCTAAGGGTCGTNTTTTCTTCACGAGAAATTTTTCTTGCCCNCTGGCCAACATGTCTCAAATGNCCGTTGTANACATGTGGTTCTGCGGGCCCNTGNTGAGTGTCAATTCCTGCCTGCCTCAATACTTTTTTTGCCAAATCTGAATGCGATCTTGAAGAGACTACTTCATCAACAATACGACTAGCTAGACTGGAAAATGATTCATCGCCATCGACTTCTGGTGCCTTTTTGACCTCTAGGGAGATTACTTCTAACTCTTCTTCGACCTTATTTGCCTCGATAAGAGAATCAAGAAATTTTTCCGTCAAACTATCCTGCTTACGCTGAACCATACGCACCCCATCCGGAATATATCNTGATTGTTTTAGGTATGAAGTTTGCCTAAAATTCTTCATTCAATAATCGATTTGAATATGTTTTAGAGAAAATCAAAATATGCAACGTGATAAAATAAAGTGTGAAATTATACGATAATTTTTGAGTAATAAGATTTTTTTATATTCTATGGGAGTAGAAACTATTGATTCTGATAGTTATGCTCCATCACGTTTCATTGATTGCTTAATTGTNTTTTCTGGNTTTTTAGCNTCGATAATTCANCCGNTAATATTACTTTTTTCGGGAAAAGATGTCAATGATGCAATTTGGCCTCATGCTTACAGAACACTACAANCGACCATGTTNCTTAGGGAAAACGTAGGAATNATGGTTTTCTTCGCTNTAGTACTTTTTTGCACCTCAATTATTTTTGTTAATCAACAAATAAAAGGAAAGCCAAACAATTTGGTAATGCAAAGAATTTTACTATTTTTGCTAGGATTAATATGCGGCTTCATAACTCTTTATTTCCTGTTAGACGTATTCTACCTTAGAGGTGCATTCTTGCTACTACCAACCAGTTACGGAATCATTCTATTAACTATTTTACTGATTGTCGGTGGAGTCCCTAGGTTACCAAAGACGGAAACAAAATATAATTTTACAACTAGAACTTTACACTTGTTAGGCGTATTTTTTGCCGCTTGGCTTTTGATGCCAGGGATACCTGCAATGATTGGAATTGCCCCCTCTCCACCTGAAAAACCAATCATTGGATATGGCGCAGAACCTGGTCCATTCGATACCGTTATGACTATTCACTCTTACTCCATGCCTGAAGAAGTAGAAAAAATAATTTTATCACAAGAACAGGATATTGATTTTTCAGTATATCTTACATTGCCTCAATTATCAGAAGATTTGCCACTTGATTCAATCCCGTTAGCACTTCTAAGTCACGGATGGGGGTATCCAGTTTATGAAGAATATACAGATTGGATTTCTCACCTTTCTGCCAAAGGTATGGCTGTTGCTTTTATCCAATACCCCTCATACATCGATCCGCCAATACCTGAAGGACTAACAGGAATTGATGTTGAAGGTGCATCTAATTATCCTCACCATACATACAGAGCCTTGGCAATAGCATCAGCCCTAGACACGCTTCAGAATGTTGCCCTCGATAATTCGAGGCATGAAACAGTGGATTTAGCTTTAGGAAATGTCACTATTAATCCTAGCCACTTGTGGATTGGAGGGCATAGTTTAGGAGGTGCATACAGTTTTATTCAACTGTATGAGTCAATGGAAAGAGAATGGGGGAATGAGACATTGTTCATCGATATCGAATCAGGATGGACTAGACCAAACCAAGTTGAATTACAACCCAATCTGTCTAGAGTTCCGAATGATGCTATGGTGCACATTGCTCGAGGAGTAGACGACATGACTGTCGATGCCTGCTATAGTGTATATCATCAACAAGTCTTCAATTTCTTACCAAATGAACAGGTTTTGTACATAGAAATTCAGAGCGATCTTTATGGGTTTCCTAGGCTTGTTGGAACTCACTACTTACCTACTGACTCAGTTCATGATACTTTAGCAGATTATGGGGTTTATCGACGAATAGATGCACAAGCAGACTGGGTTGTGGCGAGAAGTAGAGGTGATTATATCACTGAGGATTGGGCATATCAACACTTAATTGATAGCGATATACTGAGAAATATGGGAGATTGGTCAGACGGAACAAAAGCATCTCCACTACTGATTTACCAAGATGCACTAAATACCGAAAGTAAATTTCAGTATTGTAAAACCTTTGAAGGAAAGTTGTAACAATTAACAGAATAATGAATTTATTTTCTACAACCTAACTTGTGATTCTGTTAATCTTTAATCATAATTTTAACACCGTGGAGTAATCCACATGTTCAAGTCTATGATTCATTTGCTTAAATCATGGCAGACTTCAGTTCTTTGAAATGGTTAAACCGTTTTATCGACGAGACTCCGGGAGATTTGAAAGTAGGAGGTACATCAAGACAGGTACCTGGAGCATGCTGGTCTCTTGTGAAACCGACAGTTTCACCAAATCCTGAACTCAAATTATGGTCGGAAGAAATGGGTAAAAGACTCCAGCTAGAAAAACCGGATGGTTTGGTTTTGGGTGGAAATGAAGTCGTAGAAGGTATGAAGCCTTACTCACAACGTTATGGTGGTCATCAATTCGGTAATTGGGCGCACCAATTAGGAGATGGTAGAGCAATAACTCTTGGAGAAGTCGAATTATCTGATGAAGTACTTGAGCTTCAATTAAAAGGTTCTGGAGTCACTCCATATTCACGATTTTCTGATGGCAAAGCTGTTCTGCGCTCCTCAATACGTGAATTTTTATGCAGTGAGGCTATGTTCCATCTTGGAGTTCCTACGACTAGGGCTCTTTCATTAGTTACCACCGGTGAAATGGTTGTTCGCGATATGTTGTATGATGGAAATCCTGCTCCAGAAATTGGTGCGATAGTTTGCAGAGTTGCTCCAAGTTTCATTAGATTTGGAAGTTTCCAAATACACACTGCTGATGGAAATCATGATACACTCGAAAAATTGCTTAATCACACTATAAAGAATCATTTTCCAAAACACAAAGTCGACTGTGATGAGGGTCGGATTGCATGGTTAACTGATGTTGCAGAGCAAACAGCGATTATGATATCGCATTGGATGCGAGTTGGATTTGTTCACGGGGTTATGAATACTGATAATATGTCAATTCATGGAATTACAATCGATTATGGACCATATGGATGGTTGGAGGACTACGATCCCAATTGGACACCTAATACGACAGATGCTTCAAGACGCAGATATCGCTATGGAAATCAGCCACAAATTGGTGCGTGGAATATAGCACGATTGGCAGAATCAATCGCTCCACTAATGGATGATGTCGAACTATTATACGGTGTATTAGAACACTATGATACTAAGTACATAGAAAGCCAAAATTCAATGTGGTCAGGTAAATTAGGAATTGATGATTTCTCAGAAAGTGATGAGTCATTAGTAGTTGAACTAAACTCTATACTACAAGAGGTTGAAACTGACATGACTATTTTCTTTAGACTATTATCGTCTCTTGAAAAGCCGGATATCAGCCTGTTAGTTGATGCCTTTTACAATCCAGATAACATACCTACTGAAAAGTGGAATGACTGGCTTGCCAAGTGGTGGAAAAGGGTTGACGAAAGTCCCAACCAAGAGAAAATGATGGCCGCAAATCCAAAATATGTTTTGCGAAACTGGATGGCACAATTGGCGATAGATGCTGCAGAGAAAGATGACTACTCAATATGTGAAGAATTGTATAAATTACTAAAAAATCCTTATGATGAACAACTAGAATTTCACGAAAAATGGTTCAAGAAGCGGCCAGAGTGGGCAAGGCATCGTGTAGGTTGTTCGATGCTTTCGTGCTCTAGTTAGTATATTATTTACAATGATTTTATCAGTAGTTTACTACCGACATATAGCATGGATGTGATTTCACACTGGCTTTGGGGCATGGCGGTCACCCACGGAAAAATCAAAGGAAGATTTTCAGGAGCCATGGGAGTTATCCCTGATCTGATGGCTTTTTTACCTGTCATGATAATTTCGATTTTCACCGGCCACCGAAATCCAACGGTTGATGACACTACAAGAACTGAGGACTTTCATCCATTATCATGGGACATTTACCAGTGGAGCCACAGTTCTGTAACTGTGATTATTTGTTTCCTATTTACTTGGTGGTATTTAGAAAAATTTGGTACTCCCAAGTTTCTAAGTAGATTTTACCTGGCAAAAATGAGTGCAAAGAAACAGGCTTTTCTAATTTGGTTACCTTGGTTACTAAACATCATAACAGATATTCCAAGCCATACTGCCAAATTTTTCCCTACCCCTGTTTTTCACCCTATCTCTGACTGGAGGTATGATGGCACTAGATGGTCAGAACCTTCAATATGGTTCACCAATCTCGGAATTTTACTTACAGTTTGGGCTATAATGATTTTACTTGAAAGAAGAAAAGCTAAACAAGAAATATGATATTAAGATCAAGGTTTACGGTATTACATGGCACTGTTCAACTCCAAAGGTTCTGTCAAAGGTTTTCTAGTAACCTATGTTTTGTGATTAGTGAGTTTTGTTGGATTACTGATAGGTGTAATGTTGATTTTCGAGGACCCTGATGTAAAGGGCATAAATGCCGATGGGAGTATCGATCTTGGCCCTCCACAAACCTACTTCGAGGCAATGTTTTCTATTGGACCGGGAACAATGCTAATCGCAATGCTTCTCAGTTCTATTCTTGTTTATGCAATGACAAATTTGCGCAAAGGCATTGAAGCACTCGTTATAGGTCTGGTTTGTACATTCTTAATCGGAGGATTTGTTACTATGAATATAGAACAAGCCTTGAGTAATAACTTAAATGATGCTGGAGCGAGTAATCTCCCACTTGAGATTAAAGATAGAGCAATTCATGCATCTCATCTCTTTGTCGGTAATCTATTTCTTTGGGCTAACTTTTTCTTAGAGGTGTTCAGGCTCAGAAAAATTACAATAATCGAATAATTATATTCAATTTCTAAACTTTTTGTTTCTCTAAATTACAGAAAGAAATGCAGGGATTAAAGCAAGTAATCAAATATCAGCAGAATGAGTTTAGTTCATGTCAATCCACGAAGATGTATTCACTAGGATTCGATCTCTTCTCGAGGAAGAGAATGATTGGGTTTCTGCTATGTCAACTGTTGTCTGCGAGTTGCATAACTCCTTCGAACACTTTCATTGGACCGGCTTTTATCGAACAGTCGAGCCAGAATTATTGAAAATCGGACCTTATCAAGGTGGACACGGATGTTTGGTAATTCCCTTTGACAAAGGAATATGTGGGGCGGCTGCAAGAACCGGAAAAACACAGGACGTCCCTGATGTTCATGCAAGGCCGGAACATATTGCTTGTAGTTCATCTACATTAAGCGAAGTTGTCGTACCAATAAAAGATTCAAATGGTAAAGTTGTTGCTGTTCTCGACCTAGATTCAGATTTACCTGCGGCTTTCTCCACCTCAGATATCTCGTTTACCGAAGACCTGTGCCAGTATTTAGGCACCAAGTACTTCTGATTATGAGGTATTGTAATGAATAATTTCGATGAATTAAAGGGAAAAAAATCTCCACCAAGTGGTAATGAATCGAACCACAGATTATCGATCTGGTATCACCCAATATACACAGAAGGAATTCATCCCGATGCAAGATTTCCCCGTGATCGATATACTAAATTAGTTGACAAACTAAAAATCCCCGAACACTCTGATAAATTCATCATAAAACAACCTATTGAAGCATCACGAAACCAACTAATTGTAGCACATTCTCCAAATTATGTTGATAATTTTCTTAATCAAAACCTTACTGAAAAAGAAATTAAACGAATCGGATTAACTCCGTGGACTCCAGATATTATACCAAGAACACTGTTATTGATGGGCGGTGCAATTGCTGCTTTAGACCATGTAATGGAAAATGGAGGTATTGCTGGTAACATGGCAGGAGGTACTCATCACGCACACTATGATTTTGGCTCTGGATATTGTATATTCAATGACCTAGCGGTTTGCTCTCTTTTGGCACTGAGTAAGTATCAATTGACTAAGATTGTAGTGATAGATCTTGATGTCCACCAAGGAGATGGAACCGCAACAATTCTGCAAGATGTTGACGAAGTGTTAACAATTTCAGTACACTGCCAACAAAACTTTCCATTCCGCAAGTCAGAAAGCGATTATGACTTGGATTTGCCAGCAAATGCGGGTGATGAGGAAATTCTAAGCATGGTCACTAGAGCATTAGAGATTACCAAACAATTCGACCCTGAACTGATACTTTTCCAAGCTGGAGTTGATGGACTGGCCACTGATGCCTTGGGAAAATTGAATATTTCTCGTCAAGGTATGAATATGAGAAACGAGATGGTTTTCGATTTAGCAGTTAAACAATCAATCCCTACAGTTGTTTTCATGGGTGGTGGTTACTCAAACCCGATTAGTCACACTATTGATGCATTTAGTGACTTATTTCTAAGTGCTTATCGAGCAAACAAACAAATTCTTGCTAAATCTTAATCGAAACAATGGAACATGGATGAAAGAGATTAGTAAATAACAAAGTTATTGTCTATTTTTCTATAGAACAGTTGATTGAAAGTGCTCGTACCGGGATACTATCTGCAAATACCATGGTATAATTGAACTTCGTGTGATAACTCAAGATTCCCATTTACACCAGATTTGATTTTCGAAATCCTTCCACCACCATTTTCCCGAACCTCTTGGATATTCACATACTTCCCATCCATCTTCATTTACTTCACCTTGATATGAAAAAGGAGGTTCATGTGATTTATGATTATTAGCGTTTAATCTTCGGTACGATGTGTCTTTCTGAACAATTGATTTGTAAAAATCCTCATAATAATCATCATCACTATTTTGTTCTTTAGTGAAAGCTTTAGTGAATGAACCGGAATTTTGCATCATCATTATTGAACCAATTAATGGAAGCCAAAATCCTATTTCCATAAATCCAAGTATAACATAATCGAAGGATAATTCAGCTACGAAAAGAATAATTATGATAAAAATATACAGATTTAGCATAATGGTACCAAGCCATTTCGTTCCTTGATTATTCAATGAGCGTATAATTCCGGTAATTCCGATCATTAAATTTAGCAGAGGTAGAATCATAATGGAAAATAAGGCTGAACCAAACACAATAATTGCTAATTTATCTTCACCTTCCAAATCTTCGTTTTCGTCACTAAAACTGTAATCATCATCAACATCTGATCCTTCGAAGACCTCGAAAATTACATCAAGGCCAGTAGCAAATAAAAAATATGGCATGAATATGGATACTGCAAGAATTAAACTACCCAACAAACCAATCAAATTCCGTTGTTGAGTCACAATAATCTCACTGTGTATGAATTTATATATTTTCTTGATTAATTATAAGATGATTTCTGCAATTGTTTCGATATTGTGAAGTATATTCATCAAACTGAGAGGTTAGCAGAAAGTAATGATATTAGGTCCATGACCGGGATACTATCTGCAAATACCCTGGTATTTAGTTTTCTTATCAGATGTAAATTAATCATAATCAATCATTTAGTAAATCAGAAAC
>PBWC01000047.1 GCA_002729095.1 Methanobacteriota archaeon | reverse complement strand
GAATTAGCAATAGGTACGGATGGAGTGATTGTATTTTCCATAACAGCACCATCCCAATTTTGCACTAAACCAGTATAATGGTAGGTTCCATTAACATGCTGATATAGTGCTTCAGATGTTACAAAATAGAATGAATTTCTGTTAACTTCTTCAGGAACTTGAATTTCAGCAATTTGGATTCCATCAGGCACAGATGCCATCCAAAATATTGTTTGGTTAGGTAAAAATTGGCTACCGCTAACTAAGTAATCAGCACGCCAAATATGGTAAATTTCTCCTTCTGCACCTATCTGATCTTGCCACGTGACTACGGTTGTTTGATTTCCAATAAATTCAGCATTCACTCTAGTGGGTTCGGCTGTCCAATTAAAGAAAGCATCTTCAAACACAGTAGAACATGATTGCGGAGGGATGTAAGTATCATAGATTCCGTTCTCGTCAATTACAACTACGCAATATGTAGAATGCCCAAGTCTACCGATTGGTAGTTGATGGTTGTAAATCTCTTGTCCTTCAGGGACAACAGAAATTAATGTTGGACCAAATGAGGTGGTATTATCAAAAGCACTGCCGGACGAATAAATCGCATAGCTTTCACCAGATTCTGTGTTGATATCATTCCAAGAAATAACCGTTATTCCCCCTCCAGTTTCAGAATTAGGAATGAAATTTGTTGATACAGCAGAAACTCCATCGGGAGGCGTGTTGTCTTCAACAATTGGAGAAGTTAGAGCGTTGTTAGAAAGGAAGCGGATATCTTCGTAATCCTGTCCTGGACCATACCAATTCGGTAGATAATAGGTTATCGAATAGTAAAAATTGGTGTTGGTATCTGGTGGAATATCCAATGAGTGAGAAGAGATTCCAGCGCTTAAATTTGCTACAGGACTNGTTGNNTGNAGAATNGANGAAGCNGACTGNCGTGTTAGAGGNGNNANGGTCTTCCAAACTCTAGTTGANTANGCATNNGGTCCNGATTCNGGNAATANNGGNAANATATCNTTNTAATTNACCCANGNNANTGTAGTNTGGCTANNNTGNGCNTNNAAANTNGCNTGTAAGATTATANGGNGTTCTNATNGGNGTNGTTNTTTCTAANACGCCTTCATACAAGCTGGATTCATTAAAAATTAAATCATCATAAGTTCCAACGGTGTCTATTGTTGTTGTCACTGCATAGTAAAATGTACTATTTGTCCCNGGTGAAACAAGGTAAGAGAAACTATGCCCGGGGTGGGTTCCATTGAACGCCATACAGTCATATCTGCTGGTTGAGCCAGAAATTTGAGAAGGATTGCATGCATCGACTTGATGAATTAAATCGGCATCTGCTAAATTAGATGATGTGATATTCTCTGTGTGCCTGTACAAGTTGTATACTGCATCAAAAATATTGTTTAACTCTGGCCCTGGTGAATCAATATTTCGCCAGGTTATTGTTGTAAGTTCCGTATTGGTATCAAATGTTGCTGCAATATCTTGTGCTTGTAGGTGCATTGGATCGCCAACATCTTCAGCAGAAGTTGACATTATCGGAATCACTGAAAGTGACATCAATGCGACTAATAATACTGCGATAAGTTTCCCATCTTTACCGTGCGAACTACCCGTCATCATTCCTTTCTAGCATGCAACTGTTATGAGTATACCGCTTTAGAGTAAGTAAAATGGTTGAATTTTAGTCCTTTTTTAGAATGCCAAGAAATTATTCATCTTGGGTGTTATTTTGTGGCAAAGGGTCTTCTTCATCAATCTGTTTTATCTTCTCTCTTGCTTGAATAAAACGAATTAAAAATGTCCAGAACCCACCTATGGCGGAAATAAATATTACAATACTGAGTGGATTAATCGATATATGTTCGAACGGTGCAGGAAATTCACCCCAACTGTAATTATCCATGTAAAGCATAGCAGACATAGCAAAAATTGCAACTATCGATAGTACTGTTCTGTCTGCTCGAGAAAAGCCTCTGTAATTTCTCGTTCCTGCAACTGCTTGGGCTTGGGTTCCCATGTAGGAGCCGAGTAAAGTTAACCAAGCTGCTGATAATCCTAGTACCAAATCATTAACAAATACTGAACCGGCGATACAAATGATCCATGTTGCGTCTAAAAGTCTGTCAAAGGTATGATCAAGATAGTCTCCCCATCTTGTAACTCTACCAGTTGCTCTTGCTACCGGCCCATCTAAACCATCTAGAACCATTGCCATAGTGATTAGTAAACCTCCTCCTAACAACATTGATGCACCTAAGTCATCCTGTGATGCTGTGAGAACTGAAAGACCTCCAAGAATTCCAATTGGTAGTGCTACCCAGGTGATAGTTGCGGGGGAAAACCTAGACAAATATTCAACTATTGGAACCAAGGCTCGTTCCCAAAAATTCCTCAATTTTTCTAGAGCCATGATTCTTCCTCATCTATTCCAACTGAACTAGGGGGTTGATTGTTGCGGTCAAATTTTGCTCTCAAACCAGTCTATTGCCCTCTCTGCATTTTCAATTAATCCTTCNTGGATAGGCTCTTGTTGTAGCCAAACAATGGCTTCTTCGTAGACTTCCTCTGAATTTTTATTAGTTGTATCAATCTCTAAAATGGGTGCTTCAATTTCAAATTCTAACAATTCTGACCATATACCTGAAACTAATTCCCACTCTGTGTTTGCCCTGACCTTTTGCTCAGAATATCCTCTTTTTTCAAGTCTATTTTGAAGGATTTTTGGATTACAGCGTAGGATAATTATCGCATCTACATCTAGGAAATGTGAAAGATGGCCTTCAACTACAACCATGCCCGAATCATTGTGTTCCCATTCATCTGAAAGCCTGTGGATATCTATTTCTCTAGATCCATCACTGGCATCTAATTCACCAAGAAAACCGAGTTCCTCTGCTAATTCTTTAACGGATATTACTTTAATTTGCTTACTTGAAAAAATCTTTGACAGGGAAGTTTTACCAGTACCGGGTGTACCTGTAATGGCAATCGATAAATCCCTGTCCATGACTGCCGCTGCAGGTCATCAATTAAACAGGTAGTGCTGTTGACATCGATTTTCATAATAATACTGCGATAGAAGGCATCAAAGGTGATGTCGTTTTGCATTGCCTGTTCATCATGTTTGGAATGAGTGACCCAAACCAAACCCTTCTACAATTAGAGAGTTATGTAAAAGATGGGCGCTTAGAGATGTCAGAGGTAATGGCTACCCAGTTCACCGACATGTTTCTAACCCAAAAAAAGCGTGATTTGAGTTCTCAGATTTTCTTGGTTAAAGGTTTACGGATTTTATGTGACGTTCTACTTTTACGAGAAAAATCTAGCATTGCTACCGCTTCGGCCAAAATACTAATTCGTGAACGGAAAAAATTAGTTGCAATGGCTAAACAGAGTGCACAAATATCACCAGAAATGATAGGTTCATTGTCCGAGGATTTTAGAAGATGTGGTAACATTTTCGCTAACGCAAACAAGCACAGAGCTGCGAAGAAATTTTTCTCAAAATGTGAAAAAAGTTCCCCGGGAAATATTGCCGTTGCTTTGGAAGCTTTTAGCCATTATAATCACGATAAAAATATCATTAAAAGATTGATTAATTGTACTATTTCAGCAGGGCCGGTGATTCGTATCAATAATTCATATGTGTTGCAGCCTATCGATTTGCCTCCGGTTTCTGCAGAGCAAGTTCGACTAGCATTAATTCAAATATCCAATCAAGGACTTGAGCAGGCAAAACAACTGGCTGAGCGAATCTCCTCCGAAATAGGAGCGATCGAACGCGGAGAGGCCGCAGCAAATGCGCGACTTCAATTCGCTTTAGATTCTCTAAAGCCGAAACATGACTATTATGAATATAGTTAAATTGGTAACGAGGGATGGATTTGAACCATCGATCTCCGGGTTATGAGCCCGACGGGATATCCAGACTACCCCACCTCGTTATCTCAACCGCTGACCTTCCCCATTTTCAATGCACCGATTGATTTACGCTTCGAATATCGGCCATAATTAACAAAATACACTAATTATAGTCAAAAAAAATGGCATTTCTTATCAATAATGGTCTATTACACTATTTCATGCGACAGTATTTGATTGTCATAATGATGACCTTGGTTATGTTTTCTGCTAGCCTATCCGGTTGTATTGGGGGCGATGAAGACGGTGGTGATGAGAGCGAAATTGATCTAATTATCTATTATGATACAACTTTTGGAACCATCCAAGAAAGTGTTCAAAATGGAAATCAAGTATCATTTAGTGGGGTCGAGTTGACCTTTAATTATGCATTTACAAAATCTAGCGCTGGAGAGATTACAACATTCTACTTTGAATCTGGCGATGGAAGTATAAGAACTGAAGTAGACGCTAATGAAACTGGTGAGATTACTTACAATTATGTTACTCAAGGTTTGTTTACTGCAACTCTAGGTGCATTAGATGATGCTGGTAATGATGAAATGATGACTCTTACAATAAGAATTGATAAAACCACTCAGTGGAGTGAAAGCCAGACAAATAATCCAGAAGAAATGGAAATCAAGACTATTCCTGATTGTGAATGTAATTCTCCGAGTAAAATTGAGATTTTTTCCAACGTTACGAACCCAGAGAATCCAAATGTTGGCCCTATAAATAATGGTGGACCTGTTACCGTAACATGGTATCTTAACGGTAGTGAAGTTTCCAGAGAATCTAGTCCTGAAACCCTTGGAGAAGGACAAACTGCCTCATGGAACCATAATGAAATAGGCCCTTTACCAGAAACCTGGACCTTAGAAGTTGGACTTAATCATGACCAAGAGAATGTTGACATCGAACATAATGTTTCGATAAAATATAGTGCAGATGAAAGCTCCCCTAATCCAATGCCTACTGGCCAAACTCCTGAAGAGTAGTTCACTTTCAGTTTGAGTGAATTTGAAGTTAAAGTGAAAATTGGGTTTCTGTAGTCCATTTAATTTTAAAGATAAGTAACCAAAAAGGTATTTTTTCGAGTTAGGTCTGCTTAGTTTATTGATATACTCTGGCCCTACCAGCACTAATTGAAGTGATGCAAAATGGCAAGTAAGACTAAGAAAAAAGTAAAGATAGAAGTTGAAAAGAATCAAGACCCTCAAGAGGAGACGGTGGTAATGATGCCAGAAGAAGAGGAAGGGCCCGAGGTCGGAATCGAAGATCTACCAGGCGTTGGACCAGCGACTGCTGAAAAATTACGAGAAGCGGGCTTTGACGAGTTGCTAGCCTTAGCAGTCATGTCTCCAGCAGACCTTGCTGACCAAGCAGAAATTGGTGAAGCAGTAGCAAGCAAAATAATTGCAGCCTCCAAGAAGATGGCAAATATTGGTGGTTTCGTTTCTGGTGGCGCTCTACTAGAAAGAAGAAGAGAAGTCAAGAAATTGTCTTCCAAAGTTCAGTCCATTGATGACTTGTTGGGCGGAGGGTTTGAAACTCAAGCATTGGTTGAAGTATATGGCGCATTTGGTAGTGGAAAAACCCAGATTGGTCACCAATTAGCAGTCAACTGTACATTACCTGTTGAAGAAGGTGGTTTAGATGGGGACGTGTTCTATATCGATACCGAGGATACTTTTAGACCTGAAAGAATTACACAAATGGCTAGAGGATTGAATCTTGATCCTGACCAAGTACTTTCTAGAATACATGTTGCAAGGGCTTACAACTCTGCCCACCAAATGCTGCTAGTAGATGAAATTAAGAGAATGAGTAAAGGCCTTGATGTAAAAATGATAATTGTAGATTCCTTAACCAGTCACTTCCGCGCAGAATTTATTGGACGCGGAATGCTTGCCAATAGACAACAAAAACTAAACAAGCATCTAAAGGAACTAAAACAACTTGCTGATATCAATAATGCTCTAGTTCTGGTTACTAACCAAGTTCACTCAAAGCCTGATGCTATGTGGGGAGATCCAACAAAGCCAATCGGTGGACACGTATTAGCTCACGCAAGTACATTTAGGCTCTACTTACGCAAGGCCAAAGGTGGTAGAAGAATTGCGAGATTGGTTGATTCTCCTAACCTACCTGATGGCGAATGTGTCTACAATGTTACACAAGAAGGACTTCGAGACTAATCTCGGATTTTTTATTAAACCAACAAAATCGCCATGTAATGGGTGAAAACAGTCGGCATATTGAAAGATGCTTCGTGCGGGATAACCTGTATGCGTCATCTAATCGAACGTGTTCTTGAACTGAGCGAAGAAGAACAAACCAAGGTCTCTCCTAATGATTTACCTCCCGGTCAGGGAAGTGAAGAAGAGTTACGTGCTCTGTTGGAATCTCTGCAACCTAGAATCCGTGTATATGGTGCAGGAGGCGCTGGATGTAATGCTATAAACAGATTATTTGAAGAAGGATTATTTGAAAATAGTTACGTAACTGGATATGCAATTAATACTGATGCTCAAGCATTGTTGATGTCTCCTATAGAAGAAAAGGTCTTGATTGGTAGGACTGCGAGAGGGAGAGGGGCCGGTGGAGATCCGACTAAAGGCGAGGCTGCTGCTTTAGAATCTGAAATGGTACTTAGAAGAATAACAAATGATACTCAACTAGCGATTATTACTGCAGGAATGGGTGGTGGCTCTGGTACAGGTGCAGCAGGCCATATTGCTAGATTGGCAAAGCAGCAAGGTGCAATGACAATTGCGGTAGTAACATATCCATTCAAGTCTGAAGGTACACTAAGAAAACAAAATGCTGAATGGGGTTTAGAACGACTAAGGGAGCATTGTGATACCATATTGGTAATACCAAACGAAAGATTGCTGGAGATAGAAGGAGTCAAAGATTTGCCGATTGCAAGTGCATTTAGAGTTGGGGACGAATTACTGGTTCGCTCTATAACCGGCGTAACAGAATTACTGACCACAGACGGAATGGTCAATCTCGACTTTGAAGATTTGAAAGCCGTAATTAAGTCTGGTAGCGGTGTTGCAATGATAGGTTTGGGAGCCTCGAAGAGTTCAAACCGTGCAGAAGAGGCAACTTTGGAAGCCTTACATTCCCCATTGCTAGAATTGGATACCACAGATGCTCGAGGAGCCTTGATAAATGTTGTCGGCGGTTCAAGTTTAACATTAGGAGAAGCAGAAAAATGTGCTCAAATCATACAGGAACAAGTATCTCCACATGCTAAAATTATCTGGGGGGCCGCTGTTGATGAATCGCTTGGTGACGAGATTAGAGTCATGCTAGTGTTGACCGGTGTTAAAAGTGAGCAAATACACGGCTCAAGTGAGAATAGACAATTGCGAGCTCTAAGAAATAAGAGTATTGAATTCGTCAACTGATTACTTAATCGCCTTGAAGGCAGTATAAAGTAATCCAATAAACACCACGGCTAGAATAATTGCTTCGTATGTTTGGATTTGATAATCCTTTTCTTTTACAGAAAGGTCTTCAAAGTATTCTACTCCGCCTAGTTTGAAATCGAGATAGTTCCATGAATCCCCGTACGGATCTCCATTTCCATTAACCGCATTTCCAAATATTTTAAATTCAACAGAAGAGGAATTATCCTCTGGGGAGGTCCAAGTAA
The DNA here is from genome assembly GCA_002729095.1 of Methanobacteriota archaeon. Lineage (GTDB taxonomy): Archaea > Thermoplasmatota > Poseidoniia > Poseidoniales > Poseidoniaceae > MGIIa-L1. Next base: position 16,153 of record PBWC01000047.1, on the reverse strand, counting down.
AATTCCATGTTCTAAACTTGTTACCTTCCTCGGTATGAGTCCATGAGTCTTCGATAAAATCACCATGGCTACTGTTTTCAAAAACTATTTCTCCATGTGAAACATTAATTCTAAATCCTCCTTTGGTAGAATTCTCTGAAGCAATTTCGGTTTCACTGATTAATTTTAAATTTAGATAATACGAGGTATTAGATTCAAATTTTTCTGGCAGACCAACTAGATCCAGATTTGTTGAATCTGAATTGGATCCATGACATAAACAACCACTACTAGCTTCTTTACCAACCCCGTTTGGGAAACTATCACTAGGTGGAATTATTACTATTAACAAGAAAATGAGTGACAAGTAGGCCACCCGCTTCAGCATTAACAACATGTCCTTCAAGTTAGCCATTATTGGGACCTCTTTGAGTCTTACTCACCTAATTTCAGTGATGCAGGGCGCGAAAGGCCGTAACATGCATTAAAGTATTATGAGTCGAAATTGGAGGCTGGATTGGGAAGTATGGATTTTTTTAATTCTCCAGAAATTGTTGAAAATGATGATGATGATGTCGATATGTTTGCTGAACTAGGTGTAATCAATCACAACGTTGGCCAAAACATTCCACAATCGCCCAATCACGTTGTTTCTAACGATCCATTAGCTGCTTTCATGGAAGATGATGGTTTTTCCGTTTTAGAAGAAATAGATGAACAACGCTTCGAAAATGATAAAGTCGTCAGTAAGGAAAACTCGAATATAGCAGAAAGTAGACACAATATTTCAGAAGAGACAATTGCTGAACTATTGGAAGTACTCGTCAAAAAAGAACTTAAGCAACGTGAGCAAAGAGGTGATGACTGGCTCTCAGATTTACCCAGAGAAGCTAAGGCAAATATTGAATCCGCTAAGGTAATCAAGGATAGAGACGCATACCATCTATCGCTAATAATTGACATGACCGGAGCGGGTCCAGTAAGACCATTTGCGACTGTTAGTTCAAATATTCAGGGAGCTAAAGCACACGAAGCCCCAGATTCAATACCTGCAATCTGGATTCCGTTATACAACGTTTTGAGAGATCTACTGATGCAAGCAATGAATTTACTTTCTTCAACCAGAGTGGGGATGAATTATAACGCTTGATGTGATTTTGGCTGTATGTTTAATCATGTTTGAAATTGTACAATATTTTTCATGACTCTTAGAAACTATCCTTTCAACTAGCTTAAGTGGTACGTCTCCTCTAACGTTGTAAATCATATTTATCGAAGTAAACACTCGTGGAGCACTTTCCGCCCTATCGCTTTCCATTTCAATCCAAACCTTATCAAAATCTCTTTGCTTAAGGCCCTCTACTACGTCTACTAATGAACATGCGCCCAGCATTTGTAATGTTATTTGGACAGGAGATGGGCCATCTTCCCAGTCAATAGTAATCTTTTGTCCATTCGCATTACTGCACTCTACTAAATGTTCTCCAAGCCAATCAACTCTTCCGTACATGACATTCCTATGGGCGGTTGATTATTGAAGGGAGTGCCTGTCGGATGGTATGGTCGACATGAGTGGAAGGGGAATAACAATGCAGAATGGAGTTTTAAACATACCAAATAATCCGGTTATTCATTACATTGAAGGCGATGGAATCGGGATTGATATCACTCCTGTAATGATTAAAGTCGTCAATTCTGCGGTTAAAATTGCTTATCAGGGTGAAAAAAAGATTCATTGGAATGAGGTTCTCGCTGGAGAAAAGGCATTCAATTCAACTGGTGAGTGGTTACCTGAAGAAACCCTAGATGCGATGAGAAGTGGTCTTGTATCTATCAAAGGCCCTCTTACGACTCCTGTTGGGGGAGGTATACGCTCACTGAATGTTGCACTAAGACAGAAGTTAGACCTTTTCGCCTGTGTCCGTCCAGTAAGATGGTATGAAGGCACGCCTTCTCCAGTGAAATCTCCTAATGATGTTGATATGATCATTTTTAGAGAAAATAGTGAAGATGTTTATGCAGGAATTGAATGGGAAGCAGGTTCTGATGAAGTTGCTAGAGTGATTCAATTTCTACAACAAGAAATGGGCGTAGATAAAATTCGATTCCCAGAAACTTCAGGAATTGGAATAAAACCAATTTCCAAGGAAGGTACATCTCGAATTGTCAGAGCTGCTTTGAAGTATGCAATTGAGAATGATAAAGACTCTGTTACACTAGTTCACAAAGGTAATATTATGAAATTCACAGAAGGTGGATTTAGAGATTGGGGCTACCAATTAGCAAAAGAAGAGTTTGGTGCTCAGGAATTAGATGGAGGCCCATGGTGTACTATGAAAAATCCTAATACAGGAACTCAAATTTTAATCAAAGACGTAATTGCGGACGCAATGCTTCAACAAATAATTACTAGACCTGCTGAATATTCAGTGCTGGCTACAATGAACCTAAATGGAGATTATATTTCTGATGCTCTAGCCGCTCAAGTTGGAGGAATTGGAATCGCCCCGGGAGCTAACATAAACTATGATTCTGGAATTGCAATCTTTGAGGCCACACATGGTACTGCTCCTAAATACACGGGTCAAGATAAGGTAAACCCTGGAAGTCTTATTTTAAGTGCAGAAATGATGCTTAGACATATGGGTTGGAATGAGGCCGCAGATTTGATTGTTAAAGGAATGGAAAAGGCAATTTCTGCTAAAACAGTGACATATGATTTTGAAAGATTGATGAGCGATGCTTCACTCTTGTCGTGCAGTGAATTTGGAGATGCAATGATATCTCATATGTGATATTTATCTCAACAGAAATCAGTAAATTGGGATTTAGATCTCTAACCATGCATTTAGCATTCTACTATTTTTAATCACTCCAAAACCAAACCGTTCCTCGAAGGCTCTCGCTGTCAGTGTAAAGTCTCCGTCTCTTGTAGCAATAATTACCGCACCTAAGCCTTCTAGGCATTGCTTGGCGATATGTATAGCGACTTTCATTATTTTTCTATCTGCTGCTTCGGGGTAAACTGTTTTTCCAGCAATTTTAGTTCTTTTCTGCTTACCGCCATGTTCGCTCTTCATAGCAGTTAATTCATCATATATTTCGTAGTAATCTTGTAAGAATTGTTTTATCAATGTTTTATTTTCAGCACTATCAGAATCCTTTTCTAAGTGTATGTCCAATGGCTTCCAGATGTTAAAATCTGATATTACCTCGTCGACCAGATTGGAAATATTTTCCTTTTCCATAATTTGATTAAGGATTTTTGGGTTTACTAGCGAGTTTGAGAACTTGTCGCGTATTTTTGATACGCCTTTACCGATTTCTCTAAGTTCTTGGATAACTATTTTTGGTAGCCACAAACTTATTTTCCCATCTCTAGCTCTGCTGGATAGAACTTTGTGGAATGAATTTTGCTCGGAGAAATCTAAACTAGTTTCACTGGCTAATTCCAGTTGAGTTGAGATTTTGGCAACTAAGGCATCGATCAATATGTTGGTATCAACGATAACTAGTGGAGGAAGTGATAAATTCTTCAAATATCTTCTGTACGAGTTTGGTATTTGTGTCTTGTACTTGGAAAATAAACTTCTTTCTGACTCTGCTAATCTCTTTGAATCGCTAATTGAAAATTTACCTGAGTTAAGTGCTCTTTCAAAGAACATCATCCCTTCTACTGGATTATTTTCTGCCATATTTTTTGCTAGGTCATATACTTCCATACTGGAAGGAGTAGCCTGTTGCATCAAATTCATAAATTGGGAATCATATGATTTTCTATTTCTCCTTCGACTCTTGTGCACTGTGTTTATTGCTGCAGTAACCCTGCCTGAAAATGGTTCACTAGGTAATGTCCTACGATGCTCGAATGGATAACTACGCAATGTATCAAGTTCATCCTCAGCAAAGTAAACTCTTTCCCTTTCAATAATTTCACCAGCTTCATCTTCTTCTTGAACGGTTTTTGTCCTTCTCACAAAGTCTTTCAGCATTTGGGTGGCCTTGTCAGTTTGCTTTTGACTCGCTGTAAAGGAAACCCTTAGGTACAGTTGAAAACGTTTTGTTATCGCAGTCTTTAATGCTGGTTGTTGATCAAGAAGGTTTACTGCTTCGCTCCACTGACTAGCATGTGCTAGATGAATCAAAGCCTTTCTATACAGAATCATAGAATGCTCGAAATCAAATTCGTTGTGTTCTGCAGCTCGCCGGTAGTCTCTTGCTGCATTAATTTCTTCGCCCATTGATGCGGAAACTGCTGCTCTAGAAATTGTGTGCCAAGGAGATAATGGATCATAATCTTGGTACCATGAAACTAATGACTGAAGACCGATATCATGTTCAAATATCAATTGGCTTAGAGAGTAAATTATTCTTGAAGGTGTATCCTCTCCCTCAATCAATTTATCTAATATCTCAACGATATCTCTGTTCCTAAGGCCATGCTGTAGGGATAATCTAACGTAGTTTAATCTCAAGGTTGAAATTAATACTGAAAATAATTTAGATTCAAGTTCACTTAAATCGGTTTGCTCTACACTGTTAACTAAATGATCGATATTTGTCAAAGAGATAGTCCCGCTTCCCCCGTCCTTGAGTGAGTGTTTTGCATTTTTTAACGCTTGATATCCTCGTTTATCCAATATTGAAAATCCATCTTCATCAACATTGCTACCTTCCATCATCAGTAGAAGAGAGTGGCTGGTTGGGGATATGTATGAAGGGGGCGCGGTCCCATGAATAGAGGCCAAACCTTCAGATCTGGCATTACTTGCAAATTTCAATAATTGCTGATTTCCATTCGCTGCAATCAAGTGGTAGACTATCAAAGCTTCAAAGGGATGAGCTAATACTAATACGGGATTATCAGAAAATAACTTGCTCAATCTCTCTAACTCTAAGCATTGTGAATATACTTCAATGGCTTTTTCGTAAACATGCTCCCATGCTTCCCCATCAATATCTTGCAGCCTTTTTAGAGAAAGGTTTAGTGTTGAATAAGGAATTCCTTCAGTGTTCACGATTTCTGTAAGGCATCCTTCATCTAGCCTAGAAATTTGATTTTCTAACCAGTGAATAACACTTGAGGAGTTGATACTGGTAATCACCGGCATTAATTGTTTAATTTCTGCGCCATGTTCAAGAGTTAACTGGGTTAGAAGTTCTTCGGCTTCATCCATTGAGCCTTCGGAATTTAGAATTGAAAGATAAATCCAGGTTAATTCTTCAATCTTGGAATTATTCTCTTGGTTTTGTTTTAACAATTCAATTCCTTCATTTAAATCATCAGATGAAAGTTTAGAGACTTCTTCCAAAGGAGCCATTTTCCAAGTCAAATATTTCCTCTTTTTAGAAAGCCCGTCGTTAGATTCTAGATTAGAACTTGATTTCCAGTCACCAATATTTCCATTAATTAAATTGGCTAAGTCTCCATATTCCGAGGATAACTGCTTATCAATTTTTGATAATTCTTTAATCGCTTTAGAAGCGTCTTTACCAGAATTTAAAGCCAATACAACCGATATTATCGAAGCATTTCCTTTTAACTCCAATAATCTCTTATCGGGAGTGATAATTTTATTGGATTTGAGTTGAGAAAATACTTTTTGTAGTGCCACTTGAGTTTCGGCATCGTCGCATAATACCTTGAATTCATCTAGTAATTTGACAAGTTCAGATGTATCATGAACATCTATTCTAGCACTTTCTAGATCCACTTTAACTGCATTCTTTTTCCGCTTCTTTTTGCTTGCAGGAAATGATAAGAATTGGCTAAGTAAAAGTGTTTTTTCTGCTAATTTGAGCCAGGCAGGATCAACTCCATTCTCAATACAACTTTCTCGAAGACCATCTTCTACTGTCTTGTACTCATCTTTCCAATCATCTTTTTTCAATTGTTTATTTATCAGTAAAACTGCCAAACGAAATGCATCTGTTTCTGTTTTATCATCAATTATATCCTCAAGGGATGGTAACCAATCCATCGGGCTTTGAGCTGACCCCCCTCTTTTTCTTCGCCTAGCTCCGCGAGGTTGACGTGTAAAAGATGATTTTTCATCATCTTCAGAAGGTGGAGAAATATCTTCCATTGCGATGTAAACTAAAGATCTCCATTTTTTCTCAAGCATGGTCCAATCTGCTGTTTTTAGAACGATTCTGCGACGTTGTGGCTTTGGGAAATTCGCCTTAAATGCGGTTTCCAAACATTTGGCCATGTGGTCTTCTTGCAGTAAAATCACCCGAACAACTTCAACGCGTAGACGATGGGACTTCAACCCACCGGCAAAAAGAGTGAAAATAACCAAGCAAAATTATTTTCCTGAACTGCCAAAATAAATTTATGACTACTACTTGGACCCTAATAGTGGTCTTTTGGATTTAGTGAGAACTTTGGCTCTTTTGGCGCATCCTGTATTGGCCTGTGGCTTGATCTACTGGATATGGTGGCAGTATTCATGGCGGAAAAAAAGTAGTGAACTGAAAGGTGAATTAAGAAAAGAAGCATTAAACCAGCATGAAAAAATGGGCGATAGATTAGTCTGGGCCACTTTTTTTGTAATAATGGTTGCCTTCATTGGCAAAGCCATTGCTGGTTGGAGGACTAATGGGGATATTTTTTCTGAAATTTGGCCGACTAATCTTCATGGATACATGGGTCCATTAGGATTCATCCTGCTGCTAATATTAGCAAGAATGGGTAAACAGACTAGAGATGCTAGGCTTGAGGGAAAAAAATTCTCTCATTTGAAATTAAAACATGGACGTGCCGCTGATTTCATTATAATTATTGCAATTATTCACGCATTTTTAGGATTCCTATACATTTTCTCGGTTCTTTAGATTAACAATACTTGGTCACGTTCATTCCACATCTGTAACCATAACTCTAAATTCGCCTCAATTCCTGGGGATTGGATTCTACATCCACATGCATTTACATGTCCTCCACCGGTAGGATCTAGAGCAGTGGCAAGTTTGGATAAATCATACCGATTTTGCCCCTCTGGCAAAAATGAATTTGCGTAAAAACTAGCAGATAGAGCCGGCCGGTTAGCATCATCAACTGAACCATCCTCAAATCCATGAATAATACAACAGGCATCTGCCCTATCTCCGGCCCATGCTGTAACTAAATAACCGTTAGAATGAAAACCAGAATTCTCTAATCTGCAAATTGCTAATCTATCGACAATTTGTGTATGTTTTGAAATGTAGTCGCGTACTTTTTTTCTTTCATCTATTACTTTGGATAATTGCTGCTTAACCAATTTATTGGAAAGGATTTCTTGAATCGTATTTCCTTCAGCAAATAATTCTAGTAATTGATGATTATATTCGAGATTCTTCAATGATATCGTGCGTGACAATTGTAAAATTGGACCATCAGCTAAAAATTCATCTAGAGTGATTTGCCCAGAATCCAATGCATCGACAATAGGCATAATTTCTTCAAGGTGAGATAGATCAATCTTCTTTGAAAGAATATTGTAGGCCAATCTGGCTGCAGAAGGGGTTGCTTCCCAGTTACATACTCCCCCCCTTTTTGTGAATTTATCTTCTTCCTCTAAATTCGGTTTATTGGTTTGATGATGATCGAGATACCAACCACAATTAGGGTGAAAAGGTAAATCAACCATTGCTGTAGTGTGATTTATTACATCATCGATTCTACCTGAACGAATCAATGCGGCATGAGAAAATACCACTTCCGCATCGGGATTGTACGACTTCAAAATAGCAGCAGCACAAAGCCCATCGAGATCAGAATCTGCAATTATTCTATTGAAAAAGGGTAACTCGATTGGTAGACCTTCCTCATCCCTCATGGATAGTCGTTTAATGTATAGACCAAGTAGTTTCTTAACCAATCAACAAAAGAAAGATGAGTACTAACCCTTTGGATTAGTTTATGGAGACTTCTTGTGGAGTAATTCTAGTAAATCTAGGCTCCATACTTCTTTTGCAGTATCCACAGGGTCATTGGGATTTACCTAAAGGGCATGTTGAGCAAGACGATGTAGATAATTTTGAAACCTCAAGAAGAGAATTGAAGGAGGAAACGGGAATATCAGAATTATCATTTTTGGAAAACTTCGAATATCGAACTGAATATCAGTTTAAGCATAAAGGCAAAAGAAGAGTAAAGCAGGTATTTTGGTATATTGCGACAACCGAAGAAATCTCAGTTAGCCTTTCAAAAGAACATCGAAATTACATGTGGCTTGATTGGGAACAAGCATTGGAACAAGTTACCCATTTAGAAACAAAACAACTGATTGAGAGTGCTTATGAGTTTATGAAAAATGCAGGCTTAGACTAATCGATTAAAGAAAAATCATTGTCATTCGAATTAATCTTCTTGATTAAATCTGTAATTCCATCAGATAGTTCCCTTTTTGCAAGAGGCTCCCAAAGAGATTCTGAATGGCCTAAACAGTGACAAACCCAACGACCTAAAACGAATAACCAATCAGATAATCTATTTACATAAATCAATGCTAACTTACGTACGGATCCATCTCCTTCTACATTAAGCAATCTAACCATATTGCGCTCTAGCCTTCTTGTCACTGTTCGGGCAAAGTGGATAACTGCTTCAGGGCTTTCTCCGGAGGGTAAAATGAAACTTTTTAGAGGTTCGAGATGTTCTAGCCAAGCATCCATTTCCACAATTAGCATTTCAGACTGCTTTTCACTTACTAACTCCATCTGTTCGGGAATTTTATTCGGCATACATGCAAGTTCTGCACCAAGGTCGAATAACTCGTTTTGAATTCTGCTCAAAGCGGTGATTACCACTCTTTTAACTCGATTCACACTACTGCTTTTACCACCATCTTCATGTGTTTGTAAACGATTAGTTTCCATTATTATCATGCCTAGTATTGAATTCAACTCATCACATGTACCAACAACATCGAATCTTAAATGTGATTTTTCATGCCTCGAACCATCAACAAAAGATGATGTCCCATCATCTCCAGTCCCTGTATAAACTCGTGTAATTCTAACCATGGTTATACGCTCCGTTAGTCAANCCAAGCTATGCTTCTATGAGGGGTTTACGGGTCAAGTAAGTTGAATCGGTATAATGGTACCACTCGATATCTTCCTCCCCAAACATCCAAGAATAAAGGGCTATGTCTCCGTCAACAACACCGTACCACTCTAGTCGACCTGGTTCCAAGGACGCTATCCTTGCACCAGTTAACTCTAAACTTGTGATTGTTTTTTGCCAGGACTTAATTATCGATGCCAATCTGTCGGCCACCTCAACTACATGCTCATCTCCGGGATCTAAATTTTCTAATAAAATTTCAATTTCTTCCGTCAAATGGTGCGCTTCATCATTCATAACCTGCAATTGAATCAACAACTGTTCTGCCTCAGGAAGACTTTCTCTCGCCTGTTCTATTGTTACTAATTGAGCATTATAGGGCANCTTAACCAGATTTTCCTCCTGATTTTCCAACATAGATAATTCCATAGGTATTCCAGTAAATATTGGTAAATGACTCTCTTCTGCCACAAGTGGCTTTTCTTTAGGAAGGTCTTGAACTCATCGCTCAACTCTATCAAAATTTGTCATTTTAATAACCCAAGCAAAAAATCGGACTAAGCGGTTTTTGCCACTGGGTTACTAATTTTATCAAAGGCTTTCTTACCGATTATTCCNCCTACAAATAGCCACATTAAAACCTCAANAATTATTGCTANATAGTAAAATCGNCCTAATGTCTTAAGCATTGAAATGCCATCATAAGGCAATCCATAGGCAAAAATATATGCTAATTGTGAAAGTAAATTCGAGCAAAACCAAATGATAAATACAAACCATACTAAATTTGACACATTTTTGATTTTCACGCTTTCAATTGCTTCGCCCATGTTAATAATTGGGTTTTAATCTTATTAATTGCTTTGTTTTTATGTTCATAAAATGCTTGTGTTTTACCGGATTCCGGTAAATAATTTCACTAAACTTAGGTATATAGTACATTATTGACCTAATTTGGTTATTTCTGATAAGNTTTTTTCAATTGCATCGATCCATTCAACTGCAACTGCTTCCTCTCCGCCGGAATCAGTCAAATTTTGGTACCATTCGTTTGCAGATTCTTCGTCGCCTAAGAAATTATAGATTCTATGTAATGCTACGTAAGCCATTGGATTAAGATGCTCTTCATCAACATCCCACGCTTTTTCGAAGCAGGAAATTGCACCATGAACTCCTGAGATTTGACCTCTACTTAATGCCACCATTCCAGCTTGGCTCCAAGCTAGAGGTAATCTACCAATTAATAGCCCTCTAAAGACTAACCAAACCTGCCCGCCGGATAGTACAATTAACGCTAAAAATCCTGACCATTGTTCTANAGTACTCAAAGANGACCANGTTTGAATCATTANCCCCCCAACTCCAACACTGAATAGAAATCCAGACATAGGCGCCACCAGTACTTCTCTTCTAGTGTTCAACATGTGATGAACGCCGAAGATTAATCCAAATGCCCCAATAATGGATAAGAAGGCCATATGAGCATTAACTGAAGCAGGCCTNGGNGCAGATTGACCAATCAAGAATAGTACAGCTACAAAAAATAAAACTGATCCAAGTCTCTTTGATGGGTTAGGAAAAGGTTGACTCTTTGATCCCATTATTAGTATTGAGGCGATAATAAATTCAAAAATTATTAGAAGCCAGCGTGTTGAAGATTCCTCAAAAAACATATCGCTCCCAAANGGCGGTATAANCGTTCAGTTTTGATTATTTGCTCAAACCCTATGATACAATGTTCCTTTGATTATCTCGGTTGATCGATAAATCTGTTCAAGTAAAATAACAGCCGCTAATTCGTGAGGGAATGTCATTTTTGAAAGTGTGATTGAGTTTTTTGAGGTGATTTTTTCTTTCTGAGGCCACCCGTCAACCGGACCTATTGCTAGATGAACATCTTCTGAATTTAATGACCATTCAGTGACTTTGTCTGAGAATTCAACGGAAGAGAAATCTGAGCCTTTCTCATCTAAAAGAAAAATTAATTTATTCTTCAATAGTTGATTTTGGTAATCATTAGGATTTTCTTTGTCTGAATGTATTTCCAATTTAATATTCCTACTTCTTAGTCTGTCTCCATAGTTCTCAATTAACTGCGAAAATGATTTTTGCTTTGGCCTGCCATGCAAATGCACTATTATTCGCCCCATAATTATCGCTGAGAGTCATTGCATTTCAAACGCTGGTTTAATTTAGCCAAGTTCAAGAAGTAGATGGTATAGGCAATATTATGTCATGGTGGAAATTCTGGGAAAAACCTAAGAAAAAAATCTTCAATGACCCCTTACTCAAAGATGGTCGAATGTGGCTTTCTGAGCTCAGAAATATTTGCGAAATGAATTTCGATAATCCTGAAGAAGCTAAAAGGCAAATAAGACAAATGCAAGTTGAATGGAATGACAGTTTCAATGAAGGGACCATTTCTAAAGCCAATAAAGANGGTTTAGAGGGTCGCGCATACAGACTTTTAACCTGCAATGATAATGAATGGATAACATGGTTAGATGATTTAGATTTTTGGAAAATGGGATGGAAACCTGTATCTGATAATGAAGACAAGGTTTGAAATGCCACCAATATTTGGCAATTTCATGGGACAGAAGCCTACTAATGATGCATCAGTTTCATTACAGGATAGTGTAGTCACAGGTGATATAAATACAGTAATTAACAACACTACTACATTTAACAAAAATAATTTTAACGTGAAACCACTATTACATATTCTTTATTCTTGTCCTTTCTGTTGGAAAGTTCGAGGCCTTATCGAATACTTGAAAATGGATGTTGAAATAATCCCAGTAAATGGATTGAAAATCAAGAAGGCAGTTTCATTTGCAGGCGACTGGGGTAAAGTTCCAGTATTCACTGATGAAAGTGGAGGGGTCCATGTAGATTCAACGCCAATTTTGAAATTGATTGATGAGAAATACAATGATGGAAAACTAGCATCCATTTCAACTCCGGAAAGAAACGAAAAATGGTTAGATTGGGCTGATACAAAGNTATCAAAAGCGACTGTCCCGATTTTGTATGGAACTTTGGGTTCTGCATTCAGGACTACAACCCGTATTTCTAAAATAGAAAAATTTGGTTTTTTTTCCAAGCGCCTTTACGCTTGGGCTGGTTTCCCTATAATGTGGGGAATTATTGCTAAAAAGAGAGTCAAGAAAGATGGACGAACTCCAAAAAAGCTCTGGCATGATTTGTTGACTGAGTTTACCAATGAGCATAATGGGGAGGATTTCTTTGGAGGGTCTTCTCCAAACTTGGTTGATTTTTCCGTTTATGGATACATGCGCTCGATATCACCATTCCCTCAATTCTCTAAATTAGAGGATCATGAATCGGGAATAGCATGGTATAACAGAATGAATGCCGAATGTTTGGAGTGATTTTATGACATCACTCGATTTAGCCGGTCTGTCATTTCAAAAGGTAAATTCTTGCTCGGTTTTTATTGGAGAAAATAAAGGTGGATGGATCTATGCAGGACAAAGACCTAGGCATGAAGTACGATTGCCTGATTTTTACATTATGGAGTCGAGTTTAAGCGAAGAAGAACTGACTGAGATTTCAAAAAAACTGGATATTGAAAGCAATTCAAATCAATGGGATGAAGAAAAGTTGAATATTTTACTCAACTATCTTGATACTCAATTTCATGAAAGTGACATTGCAATTGAGGACAAATCCAAATGGGAAATAAGGTGCCCTAGCCAAGGTGAGTGGTATGCTTCTTTGGAAAATAAAAAAATCATTGTCAAAACTAAGGCTCGCGAACTACTATCCGATGGTACATCCTCCAACCACAGAGGCGCAATGATGGATGGACGCCCCAAGAAATTCGAAGGTTTTGGCCCTATGCAATACCACAAAGCAGTAGTTGAAATTCACCCTTCCAAGATAGATATAACAGCACTGTCTAGTATTCCAATGGACAGACCCAATAACGGTGTCTCGGTTAGATTCGTTATTTCCCCCGTTCGTCAAGGAGATATTGTTAAAGTACCTCAAAATGCTGACTTTTTTTCTAATTTCAAAGTTGAAATCTTTTGGACTTTTGTCTTGGGAATTATTCCCTCATTTGCAATTCCAATATTCCGAGGAATGGGGTCTTATGCCACAGATGGGTGGGTTAATTTGTTGTTCGGAGGGCTCTGTGTTGGATTTGTTTCGGGCGCTTTCTGGCGACCTAGAAGACCGACGATTATGTACGAACAAGGTGAAACAGTTACAACGACTCGCCAGTAGCTAAAGTTTCCCAATATGAGTCCTGTCTTATCGCATCTGCAGCGCATATTGCTGCCATGTTGACAATATGTCTAACACCGTCCTGCCTAGCAACTAGTTGAACTGGTTTATCCATTCCTTCCAATATTGGTCCCGTCATTTCTGCTCCTCCTAGTTCTTCGAGAAGTTTGTAAGCAATGTTAGCTGCTGCTAAATTGGGTAAGACTAATACATTTGCTGGACCATCAAAGTTCATGAATGGATACTCCTCTTGAACTGCTGGATTTAGTGCAGTATCTGCTTGCATAGGCCCATCGATTTTCAAGGTCGGATCAATTTCTTTAGCAATCAAGATTGCATCTTCAATTCTATCTGAACGCTGTGCTCTAGTGCTTCCGAAATTAGAGAATGATAACATTGCAACCTTGGGCTCAATTCCAAATCTGCGGGCAATTTTCGAGGTCTGCACCGCTATTTCTGCGAGAGTGGGGCTATCGGGATAAACATTAACAGTAGCATCTGCAAGGAAAATAGTTCTACCATTGACATTGACCATATAGCAGCCTATCACACAGTGGGCTGAGGAGTCAGAACCAATTACCTCGATTGTTGGACGTAATACATCTGCATAATTACGGCTTACTCCGCCTACAAAACCATCAGCATCACCAGATGCTACCATTTGGCTAGCAAAGTAAGGACGGCTTTTGAGTAATCTTTCAGCATCCTCTAATGTCATACCTTTTCTTTGACGTCTCTTGAATAGTGCTGGAGCATACATTAATTTTCTTCTTTCATCATATCTAGGGTCGAATACCTGATATTCAAAGTGTAAACCCAATTCATCGACTAATCCATCGATTCTTTCTTTTGAACCCAGTAGAATTGGTGTACAAATCTTCTGATCAACTAATTGAGCAGCGGCCCTTAATACTTTTTCATTATCACCCTCTGGGAAAACTATTCTTTTTCCTCTTCTTCTAACTTGATTGATTATGTGACGCATAATCGAGTAGGATTGGCCCAGGCGGCCTTCCAATTTCTCACGATATTTTTCAACAGAAAAATCCTCAGCGTTTATTCTAGCAACCCCTTCATCGACTGCAGCTTTTGCCACCGCTGATGCTTCCCAAATCAAAACACGCCTATCAAACGGCTTGGGTATGATGTATTCTGGGCCAAATTGCATTACAACACCATCATAGGCTGCTGAAATATAATCTGGAACAGGTTCTTTTGCAAGTTCTGCTAATGATAATGTTGCAGCCATTTTCATATTTTGGGTGATATCTTTGGCCCTAACATCTAATGCTCCTCTGAAAATATACGGGAAGCCTAGAACATTGTTGACTTGATTAGGATAGTCTGATCTTCCGGTTGCGATTATTGCATCGTTTCTTACCTCTAAAATCTCTTCAGGCATTATTTCTGGAGTTGGGTTAGCTAAAGCGAAAATGATTGGCTTTTCTGCCATACTAGAAACCATTTCCTTAGTAACCAATCCGCCCTTAGAAAGTCCTAGAAGTACGTCTGCCCCAACTAATGCATCTTTTAAGTCGCCTTCATCAATGTCATGGGCAAAGGATTCTTTGAATTCATTTAACTCCCCCGCTTCAAGTCGTTTTTTGGTTACTATGCCCTTACTATCAACCATCAAAATATTGGTCCTTTCAACTCCTAATGCAACATAATGATTGGCACATGCAATCGCAGATGCACCTGCACCAATTACAACGACCCTGATTTTATCTAACTCTTTTTCCTGTAACTCAACAGCATTCAACAATGCTGCTCCTGAAATTATTGCTGTTCCGTGTTGATCATCATGCATGACGGGAATGTCGGTTTGTTCTGCAATTCGTTTCTCGATTTCAAAACATTCTGGTGCCTTGATATCTTCTAAATTAATTCCCCCGAAGGTCTTCGAAATATTGACCACAGTATTGATGAATTCCTCTGGATCTTCGGTGTCAACCTCGATATCGAAAACATCAATATCTGCAAATGTCTTCAATAAAAGTCCCTTACCTTCCATAACCGGTTTACTGGCAAGTGGTCCTATATTTCCAAGTCCTAATACAGCGGTTCCGTTAGAAATTACGGCCACTAAGTTTGCTTTTGATGTATATCGATATGCTGCTTCTGGTTTTTCAGCAATCTCAAGACAAGGATATGCAACGCCTGGAGAATATGCTAAACTGAGTTCATATGCAGTTGCATGAGGTTTAGTTGGTACAACTTTTATTTTACCGTGAGGTAATGATTCATGATAATCAAGTGATTCTTTTTTCAATAGCCTCTCACGTATCTCATCTACCACTTCTGCACCATTTCGTTGGTAGCGCGTATCATGTTTGAGTGTTTGGTGTATATTTGTAAAAAACTAATCATTATTAGAGTACAATTTCAAGTTCAGATGGTAATTTTTAATTCACTATTTTATGATATAAACCTGCACGAACTAGGGCCGCGTTCAAATAGTGTAAGAAATGCCAATATATTGATGAAATCTGAGATTAGCCCTGAATTGTCGGGTTTGAAGATTAAAAAATCTCTATTTTTAGTCAATTTGATGTTACTTTCTTTAATATCTCCATTACTAATTGTTTCTCCCGTTTCGGCACACCAAACTGAGAATGATGTGATTTGGGAAAAGCAAGGAAGCAATGACACCGGGTGGGTTCAACTCGATGCGGTTGGGGCCGACCCAAGTATCGGTTTACAGGCAAGTGCAAATTGGGCGCTAGAATTTGCTCCTGGTGCTGAAATTTCTAATTTAACTATGGAAATTAGAGTGGATGGTAGTAACAACATAATGATAGAAGAACCGGTAATAACAGCATCGGATATTGGAATCAATCTATTTGACTGGTCTGGACTGGGTAA
>PBWC01000046.1 GCA_002729095.1 Methanobacteriota archaeon | reverse complement strand
TATTCCTGGCTTGAAAACGAACTAGATTCATGGGTTGAACAGCATTCTTATCCAGATATGATTATTCTTGGAGGTGCAAGCGGTGTAGATTTTCTTGCCGAAAGGTGGGCAGATAACAACTGTATCCCTCTAGCGATATATACAGAAGCGTGGCAAAGCCCGCGCCCTAAATCAGAAATCGATAGTGGAAGGCCAGAAGCAGTTGCAACTTTAGCAGCAGAGATGTTGAAAAATGCAACACACATGTTAGCATTCCCAGGCCCCGATTCAGTTTGGACAAAACGGATGATTGATATTGCAACTGAACAAAATGTTCCAGTAGTTCGTGTCGACTTACCAACCGATGGTTTGTGATCAATAAACGTCACGTAAGTAACGCTTTTGTTCCTTCATCATAGTCTTCTCAATGAAGTGGGTAGCATCTTCTTCTGACATGCCGCCATGTTCCATAGCAATCTCAATTAGAGCACGATGGACATCTTTTGCCATGTAGGTCTTATCGCCACAGATGTAAAAGTATGCTCCGTTTTCGAACCACTGCCATACTTCTGCGCCATGTTCCTTAAGGCGGTGCTGGACGTAAATCTTCTCTTCTTGGTCTCTAGACCATGCGGTGGTAAATTGATAGAGGTGTCCCTGATCAATCCATGATTCAATCTCATCTTTGTAATAGAATTCTGTCTTGGCAGATTGATCGCCAAAAAATAACCAATTTCTTCCATCTCCGCCATCAAAGACACGTTGTTCCATGAATGCTCTAAATGGAGCGATACCAGTTCCTGGTCCAACCATAATGATATCAGTAGATTTGTCTTCAGGCAAAACGAAAGATTTGGTTGGCGACATGAAAACCCCTACTTTCTTGCCGGAGGTACCGATTTCATCCGCCAGGAATTGAGTACACAATCCGCCTCTTTCCCGTCCATGATAACTAAACCTAACTATACCAACAGTCAACTCAACATAACCGGGATGTGCATCGTGTGAGGATGCAATTGAGTAAAGTCTAGGCTTGAGCCTGGAGATAAGTTCGAAAAACTCCTCTGGGGAATATTTTACATCGAACTCACGCATTATGTCAACATAATCTCTAGTCCATAGATAGTCTTCTATCGCTTTTTCATCGCCTAAAATCGCCGCAACCTTCTCAGTGGGGTCGTCGGAAGGAACATTTTGTGCAAGTCCGGGTGGCGTTAGTTCATCGGAAGATAGGTTCCAACTATTTTGACCTCGTGTTCTAGAAACAATTTTTACCGAAATTTTCATACCAGATGAAACAACCTTTTCTGATAGCGACTGAACGAATTTTTTACCTGCCATGTGAACTTCGAAATCTTTCTTCAATGCGTCATAGAGCGTCCTTTCGCCATTGTGTGTAGTGACCATTTGNTCTGGGTCCCATCCTTGTAACTCAATAATCTCTTCAACTACGTGTGGGGGATTTTCAGAAAGAACGCCTAAAGCATCTCCAACTTTATAATCCAATCCCGAATCTCCTAGTTCAAAGACAATATGTCTAGTTTCTTTTTTGGAACCTTCTCCGTTGAGAATATAATTCTCCGTAATATTTGTCATGTACGGGTTTTTTGCGGACCAATCAGACATTTAACCACCGATAGCTGAGCGCTACAATTGACCGAAAATGGGATTGTTTATCATCATTTGTAATTTATGACATCCAAATTTATTTANCANCAATTAGAACTATACCTAATTCAACATAGGCCAACCATGGCGCACAGCGTTAAGATGCTAGGTACTGGGAACGCTTTTCTACCCAATGGTAGATTGCATTCATTGGTATTAATAGATCAAAAACACCTTGTTGACGCACCTCCAACAGCATTGATTAGTCTTAGAAAATTTGGGATTAGTGTTGATTCGATTGAAACNATTTTTATCACTCACCTTCATGGAGATCATATTTTTGGATTGCCATTTTTATTCTTAGAAAGGATGTANATTTCTGACAGACAGGGAAAGGTTCCACTTAANATAATTGCTGCACCTGGNGCCAAGGAGGTCATACTTGAGGTTTGTAATATTGCGTATCCTGGAACNTTAGAACGCTTCTGGCCTAGTATAGAATGGTGTGAAGATGAAACCGGAACAACTGATGACGGATGGAGTTGGGAAAGATTTAGAGTTCATCATGAGGATTCTGTTGACCCAAATGGATACAGATTTGTTTCTAAAAATGGTGCAAGTTTAGTTCACAGTGGCGATTCNGGCCCGTGTGAAGCATTGTATGACGCCATTGCCAAGTCCGAATTAGCTGTTGTTGAAATGGGACTACCTGAATGGGTGGATAGTGATCACCACCACAAACCNTCAGATATCCGATCCCTTGCAGAGTTGTATCCAAAGACAAAAATGGTAATTACTCATACCTTCATCGACGATAAAAATTCTANGTTCCCAACAATAACTGAATCTGAATTTCCAACACATCCTGTAAATGTTCATCATGCATCTGANGGAAATTCATTCCATTGGGAAAATGGTGANTGGAAACAGGTTGAATAATGTTATTTTTTGTTAATTTGTGCCTTGTACAAGCGATTAATTATTAATTTCAAAAACCTTAGAAATTAGAATTTGATTCAAATTGTAGTGGACATGCTTATGAGGGGGACTCGGACTCCCCCGAATCGTCGCGCATCGTCTGTGAGGGTGTTGTATCGACATTCGAGTGAGGAGTGAGTATGACGGACAACATTTTCGACGGATTCCTTGCTCGAAAAACCCTGTTCAAGAATAAAGAAATTCTTCGCCACGACTACCAACCACAAAATCTTCCTCACAGAAAATCCGAAATTGAAACCTTGTCGTTCAATCTTGTTGAAGCATTGAAAGGACACATTCCTTCCAACATGACGCTTTATGGAGTCACAGGCGCGGGAAAAACCGCCGTCACATCATTTGTCTGTGATGAATTAGAATCTAAGGGGAAAGAATTGNATCGCCCTGTTCAAACAATCATGGTCAATTGCCGACAAATTGATACACAATATAGAGTTCTTAGCCACATTGGAAATTCCCTACTTGAGAGTCATGAAATTGATGAGATACCATTTACTGGATGGCCCACTGATAGAGTGTTTGGGGAACTAATAAAGAGGATGGATTCTAGAAAAGGCGTATTTGTGATAGTCCTAGATGAAATTGATCATCTAGTTCGCAAAGCTGGAGATGACCTTTTGTATAACCTTACGAGTTTGAATGCTTCACTTAATGTTGCCAGAGCATGTGTAATTGGCATCTCAAATGATCTAAAATTCACAGATTTTCTTGACCCACGTGTTCGCTCAAGGCTCGGTCAACTAGATGTTATNTTCAATCCATATGACGCTGAGCAACTACAAGATATTCTCCGTCAAAGATCAAGTCTTTCACTTAATGATGATGTACTTGGGGATGGTGTAATTGCATTATGTGCTGCTTTAGCTGCACAAGAACACGGCGATGCTAGATGCGCTCTTGATTTACTAAGAGTATCGGCTGAAAAAGCGGAGCAGAGTGGTTCACAAATCGTTGAGCAACACCATGTTAGATCTGCACAACATCAAATTGAATCGGATCAGATGACCCCAATAATATCGAAATTGCCAAGTCAGCAAAAACTAGTTTTGTCTTCTATTTTAATCAATGAAAAGAATGGTCTGAGAAATATTCAAACTGGAGAAGTTTATGCNATTTACACACAAGCGTGCAGATANATTGGACAAAATGCTCTTACTCAAAGAAGNGTTTCTGGTTTGATTTCAANTTTNGANATGCTTGGATTAATCACTGCTAGAACAATTAGCCGTGGAAGATATGGTAGAACTAAAGAAATCAATTCATGTATTCCTCAGAATATTGACCCTGTGATAATTATGACACAGTCTGAGCCTCAAATTGAGGACGTCTTTACTAGTAACTATAAACACCAAAGTAGGCTTTAGGTAAGATTTCAATTAAACTATTTTTTCGGTGTTCTTATATCTTTAATGCAGGTGGCCGGATTTATGAGTGAACAGAGTGATGAGACCTCAAGTATCCTAAACATGGTCTTGAACCCAAGTAAATCTCTTGCCAATTGGTTTACCGCAATTGGATTGCTAGGATTATTCTTGGCAATTCTAAACATTGCAGGATGTATTCACCCTAACTACAGAGTTTCTTGGGGAGGTGTATTCACTCTTGAAATGACTAACAATGCATTTGGGTACCTAGAAGATGCACCTACTTTTGTACTATCAGATGCTATATTTATTGCATTATGTGCTGGACTAGTATTCCTCGGGATTAGAACAATCAATCAGCAAGAAGGCGGATTAATGGGGTGGTTTAAGTCTATTATTGTAAATGAAACATGGCCAGCATTAGCCGATCCTTCTGTTGGTGGATGGTCACGATTGTTCGGTGCGTGGTGTTTACTGCTTGGAATCGTGAACTATCTTTACTTTGGATTAAACTCCACAGGTTGGATTGATCCTGGAGTCTACTCGTTAACGATTGGACTTCTCGCATTTGGATTTGCTCTCAACAATCTTTCATTTGCCCCAGAAGGCGAAGAAAATCTTGATTGATTATCTCTTGAAGATTCCTCTGTGGCCATTTTTGCCGACTATGGAATCATAGACTCCCAAAAGCAATCCTTTCCACAGAGCAATACTCCATCTGAAAGTTAGTGTTCTCAAAGAAAAAAGAACAAAAATAGAGAAACGATTTGTCTCTTTGATTGAACCCCTGATTACAACGCCGAGAGGCCCCCGTATCAAAATAAATTGATGTAAAATCAATAGTATTAACGTGAAAATTAGCATTTTAGTTTGCCACCACTGCTTAATCGTATCCCAATCTAACTCTGAAGAGGTTAGAATAGAGTAAATGAATGGTAATCCAGAAACCAATGCACTAATCCATAACGGAGCTACTAGTAAGACAATGGTTGAACTGCCTATGAAATCTAAATCTGGACCTTTTCTTCTTCTTCTAGGGTAATTTCTTACAATTCTCACATGAGCCCTAGCATCTCTTGTTCTTTTATCTAAAAATCTCTTTTTGCCGGACTCGGGAACATGAATAACTACGGCATCTGGAGCGTAAACAATTGTCCCCCCCTCCTCGATTAAGCGTAAACTGACCTCCATATCTTCAGCGTGGTACCATTCAGGATCAAAACCACCAATATTGATTAATGATTCACGATGAAACATTGAACATGGTCCATTGGCCAAACTAGTTCTCCTAGGCCTAGAGCGATATTTCGAAGCGATTTCCACCGAGCGAACCTTACTAATCAAATCATCAGCTCTTTCAAAAATTGTTCTCCCAGTTACTGCAACAACATTTTCTTCTGGAGAAATTGGCTTAGATTCTGCAAATAGATTACTTATCCAATTTTGTCCAGGTCTAACATCTATATCAGTAATAGCGACCCATTCACCGCTAGAATTTTCAAGCGCTAACTGTCTAGCAGATGAAAGACCTTTAGGTTCTTGAACTAGAATATTTATTGGGACTTCGGACTTATCGTCCTGCCATTTCTGTAAACATTTAGTGGAACCATCGGTCGAACCATCATCAACCGCTATGATTTCTAAAGGCCTGTAAGTTTGATTTTTCAAAGCCTCTAAACATCCATCAATCCATTGAATACCATTTCTAACACAAACTGTGACCGAAATTAATGGATTTTCTTGCCCCATTAAAGCACCTCAAAGAGACTTAGTAATTCACGACATCTGGTTTTTACATCAAGTGTTGTTATTTGAGAGACAACCCCCTGACTAGGTTGGCCGTACAGAACAACTGTTCCAATCGGAGCAAGACAATGAATGTATAGTGGAGCTAAGTCTTCTTCTCCATCTACATGAATAATTACAGAACTCTGCATAGAAATAGCTTTTTCAAGCGATTCTAATAATGAAGGGGTCAACCTCCCGGCAGGATTTTTAGCATATAATACTTCATCAAAAAGAGTAGCATCTACCAAATCCTCTTCGCATAAACTGGCTCTCTTAGTCATCCCATCAACTAGGCCAATATCTGGAATAATTTCCATATCAAGTAGTGTTTTTACTGTAACATCGCCTACGGCAACTAGACTGGCTCGATTTTCTGGTAGATTTTCGAGAGCGCTAGACATTGCGATTTCTGGTATATCTTCTGGCCCTTGGAAAATCTTACCCATCGGTGTTTTCAATTCATTATCTAAATTTGGTACCATTTTTACAATACTACCTCGTAATTCCTCTGACAACCAAGGATTCCCATCGGTATCGACAATTCCACTTCTTATTCTTGAAGAACTCAATATCTCTCCATGAAAATCAATTATATGAGGAACAGTAATTATCTCCAGAGGTTGTAATCCATTATCTCTCCTCATGTCATTAATCAATTCACAACTTGACCTAGTTTCTTCTGTAGCAACTATACTATCTGCAGTACTATGCTTAGGTGCTGGCCCATAACTATCATTTAGAGGGAAAACCTTGATGTTATTTCCTTTGTTTTTAGAAGCCCACGTTAATACATTTTCAACCCGATTATCGTAACTCTCGACAAATGGGGATTTTTGTGACGCTATCGAGTCTACTGTAACATGTACCTCTACTGTATTCGAGTTACGCAAAGCTGCGGATAGGAGTAAATTATGCCCCATATGAAACCGGTCGAATGTTCCACCAACTAAGCAGCAATTATACCGTTTAGAGGTGTCCATGAATTGTGGTGTAATACATTTGCTCTTGAGTTCATCGCTATATTATATCGATAAATCATGTTTTATTGGGTAATTGAAAAATTTCAGCAACTGTGCCCCGACACCTAACGGCTCTTTTCATTGCAATGCTCGAGAGCCTGACCCTCGGTGTCAGGGCGTGCTGTCCGGAAGGGTGGTTGTCTTGTGTTCATCCTTTCGTCGCACAAGGACCCATAACCAACCGGTTGGTTTACCGCTTTTGCACCAAAGGTCATTCCTCGAAAGGTCCCTTTGGTCTTCGATAGCGGACCGTACCATTGGTATCAGACTTCATTGCAATTCACAGTAGCTCTGCCAGATGTTGCGGGTACGGCATATTGCCCTCGAAGCAATACCTTTTCAATTAATCGATTCAGTTTTGTATAATACATTCTTTGTAATGTCTCATCAATAACAACGAGGCCACATGTAAATCTCCTTGCTCAAGAACATCAAGTTCAATCACTGGCCATTCCTTAGTGTCCCGAATTAGTAAACACGATAAGGGATGAATCCTACCTACAGGTAGTTTCTGTTTTTGTTCAAAACTGAAGATCATGTCATAAGCGTCCAATAAAGCTTCTTTCCCAATTCCTTCACCTAAAATCATGATATGTAGTAATTCATCAGAACTGAGATTTTTGCTAAAAAATAGTTCCTTGTGCCCTGGAGGTCCGCAAATCTCGCCGTCAGATCTACAAAGAATCGATGGCCAAGGTAAAAATATACTTGATAACCAATTTCTTCCTGATGTGGAATTCAGCTGTAGCTTGAGCCAATCATATCCTTGATTATACCACCAAGCCATTGGAAGTAGTGTCATAAATTTGCGTGATTGCTCAAGTGTGACTGGAGTACTGTTTCTGAGACATTGAATAAATTCACCCCAACAAAAAAGTATAGAATTCTTAGGATGAGCATTTGAGGCAACTAAGCATAAGTCGAGTATGCTTTGCTTATTTTCCCCATCCTCAGAATTCCTTGGGAATAAATTTGAAAGAATTTTTTCTGCCATTCTTGGAGAGTCTAACCATATTTCTAAGCATTCTTCTATTATTGAATCAAATTCTTTTCCAAGCTCATTCGAGATTAACAAGACATTAATTGCAAACCAACTTTTTATTTTTTCTATTTTTAAAAATCTCTTATTCTCAAATATTAATCCTGAATTGAGTAAAAATCTATTCTTAATTTCAATAATTGCCATGTCTTGCCAGTCTGGCCCTGAATCAGGTATTACAGAAAGAATGTCTTCAATTGATAATTCTGTTACATCCAACAAATCTGTCCATCCTTCGGGAAGAATTTCTGCAATACGAACCCACCTCGAATATCTAAATTTCGAGGGACTAGCAATCCAAGAAGCTAGGGGATTTTCTGATTCAATTTTATTGGCCCATGACTCATCTCCTTCAGGGTAGAACTTCAACGCCGTCCAAATATCATTCCTAAACTGATAATCGGAGGAATAATTTGTCATCTTTGTCAAATCCCAGTCATCACCATCTAATGCTGCAACAAGTTCTGAAACGTTTTTTGGTATCACGTCTTTAACTTCATTAGATATTTTATTTTCATTAACCTTTGATAGTTCTAATTTTATTGATTGTTCACGAGAAATTAGTAATTCTAATTCTCCTATTTTGTTTGATGATCTCAAAATAAGTTTTGAATTGAACAAATTAGAGATATCTTCATTTCTAGAAATTAAGAGTCGACATCTTTTGGAATTCCCTAATTTCTCGAAAATGTCTTGATTTGAGGTTGTGGACCAAAACCATTCGATTATCAAATCATCCTCACCCTCGTGTAGTATATGCTCAACTAGCGAAATTGCACCTACCTCCGAAAGATATTTTACGTCAATATTAGGATATATTTCTTCTATCCAATTACATTCTCCAAAATCCCTAATTATTGCTCTCTGTGTAGATATTGGTATCTTAATTTCGGTTTTGCCACTTAGAAATGACTTAATCGAATTTAGTAAATCACCCAATTTATCTTTATCCATTCTAGGGTGCTGTTTCTTAATCCAAAAATCTATACAACCCAAAGGTAAGAATCTGTCTCTCTGTTTTACAGGAAAATCCCTGATAACAATAGCATTCTGAGACAATGCATTTATTGTAAGAGATGTGTCTACGTCGGAATTTAGATTAGCATAGATCATTTGATTAGGATAAATTTGATGATTAGAATTTACCACAGTTCCTAATAATTGCTCGCCTTCAGAAAGTTTCGCCGGCAACTGCGAAGTGGTGTTTGGGCTCGAAAACCATGTTCCTGGCGCTAAATTCCATTGTCTAGTGAAATCAAATAGATATGCTCTGACTAAAATAAGATAACTTTTACGTGTTGTCCAATCATCAAGAGTACCTGTTGATTGTAATTCTTGAACTGGAACTTTTTCTAGTGAATTAATGTCATACCATCTAGGTTTAATATCTCTAATTGTTGCCCATCTTACCCCTATATTTCCAATGGAATCGAAATTTCCATCATCGCCCATGTCAGAGACATCCGCAGGTAACTGAATCAATGACGGGGGTGTCTTATTTGCATAACCTAATAATAGCATGGGACCATTTGAATCTAGAACTATTGTATCCATATTCTCTGGAATTTCATTGACATACTTTTCCAAACAAGCCACTGCATCTGACTCTAGACGTTCCCTGCCCTTATCAGTGATCCTATGTACGGCACCTCTAATACCAGTTCCATCATCTCTGATTACGTCGCCTAATTCTCTCAATTGGCTCAAGGCTAAAGATGCGTGGGGCATCCTCAAATCGAGGGCCTGCGCAATATCTGAGACCGACCCACCTGCATCGATTAACCATTCTAAAATTCTTTTATGGTAACTACTTCTAATCCTCTTATTGGATGTTGAAGTCACCATGTGAAGCCTCAAATACAGCATATACATAAATGTTACATTAAAATACATACTTAGTTACTTATAGTTACTAATTTCCACTGGAAATGTAAAAAATAACTTACACCCGTTCATGATAAGTGAAATTTTTACACTAAATTCGGTTATCAAATGTAACGAAGAAGTATATGTTGGAGGAACTATTATATCAGCGACCTCTGTCATGTCTAATAGTGGCGATTATCCTCGAGGTAATGGCTGCGTGACAGAGAGATGAAAAATATGAAAACTACCAGAATCAGAGAGAAGATAAAGAAATTTTTAGGAGACAGGCCTCGCAACACTGCGGAGATTCTGGAGCACATAAATAGCACAATGAGACATGGAACTACAAGCCAACAATTAGGAAATGTTCTATCTAAGGACAAAGATATTGTCAAAGTTGGATATATCAAGAGATCTGGAATTCTTTCTGGCGGCTACGACATTTGTGAATGGGCAACGCGTACTTGGGTGTCATCTAACTGCCCAGGATGGGAAGAAGGTACTCCAATTATCATAGACCAAGAAGGAAATGTTACTACAGGTTCCTCTAAATTTGATAGCGAGTTTTGATTAATTATTTTCAGTCAGCATCATATGGAAATGATGCAATCCCCTCTCCATTGTAGGAGAGTATCTACCGTTGGTATAACTACTTGACCTCATCCCTTTTTGACATGACTCAACTACAAACTGATCTTCTAGTTCCACTTTATCTAAATCTGCTCCCGCACCTTTACCCAATAACTCTTCGTTATTCACTAAACCATAATATCTTACTTCAGTTACATCCTCTGAAACCGGATTAATGACATTAATGGAAAGACCCCACGGGTAAAAATTCAACATCAAATTGGGATAGAGCCACCAGTAATAAGCTGCCACTTTTTTCCCATAGTCTTGATGCCCTGGCGGTATATCAAAACTGTTTGTACCTTCATCAGCAATGCCTACCTGCAACACACCGCCTGTAAACACTTCTGTTTTATATTGACCATAATCCAAAGCCTTGTTCAATTCTTTATGAACAAATGGAATGTGGAAACCTTCTAGATAATTATCAACATACAGTATCCAATTTGCTTTAATTGAATATTTTCGTTCTCGAGATGAATCATAAGTAAAATTTCCAATATCCAAAAATGACATTCTTTGCTTAACATGTTCGAACCAATTATTAGTTTCATCGACTTCGTTCAGCAAAGTAAAAATCAAATTTTCCCAAATATTAGTCTTGTAGTGGGAAAGGTCATCTTTATTTGTTGGAAAATTTTCAACACTTTCAAATTCTGGCATTTTCTTAAATTTACCTTCAAGGGAAAATGTTCTTCCATGATATGGGCAGATCAGTGATTTTTTGCATCCTTCGTCGCCGACTATAATCATCCCCCTGTGGGTACATACATTCGAGAAACAATGGAAGCCTTCGGTTGTTCGAGAAAGAACAATGTGCTCGTGCCCAATTTTTACTGGCTTGACATATCCATCATCAAATTCAGAGGCATGTCCAATATATTGCCAATACCTTCCAAACTTTGAGAAAATGGAATGGAAAATTTTGCTATCAGTGTAGTAATTTGAAGATAAAGTCCTAGCCTTTGTGATATCAGGATTTATCTCCACCATAACAACCGGTAAGGGTTATCTTTTTTGGAACTATTGAACTCCATTGAAAATCGAAAGAGCAGTATCGACTGAGGCTCCCTCGCAAATAATAGCATGACATGCAGCAGTCATCCGCACTGCCTCTTCAGTATTCTTTTGATGAATATTACGACCTGTTGCCGCACCTCTACATCCACCTACATTCATTTGATCCCATAACCTTTGAAGGAATTGCTCTGGAGGCAAAGAGCCTCCACCTGAACAAATAATTCCTGTTCGACCAGACGCCTGAGAAGCAATAGCAAGAGACTCAGGTTGTGTCATGCCCTCCCATGCTGTAGGATAATTGACCTTAGCAAAATCAGCACCAATACATGTAGCCACACCAGCAGCGCCAGAGATTAATTGTGGATCTTTCTCATCGCTTACTGCTTTACCTCTAGGATACATCCAAACAACTGAAATCATTCCTAATTCATGTGCTTGACGAATAAATTGTGCTGCTTCTGAAAGCATTTCATGTTCAAATTCGCTGCCAACGTAAATAGTATAACCTATTCCTACTACATTTATCCCATTATGAACTAGAGACATTACATCATCCATATCCCATAATGCCTGCGAGATAGGATCTCTCTGGCCTTTCTTAACCAAATGTGATTTGGAATTGAGTTTGACTAGGTAAGGAATTTCGGGATAATCTCGTGCATAGTGTGATATCAGCCCTAATTGCCCAGCAAGTACCCCTATTGTTCCTTCTTCATGGCATCTCTGTCCAATTTTAAATAAATGCTCAGGATTATTTGAAGACAAAGGAATGATTTCATCACCATCATAAAAATCGTCATTTAAGTGTTCAATTTTCTGGTCGCAAGCGAATAAATTCATCTTTCCAGTTCCAGCAGTTGCTGCATCCATATTTTGGATGAAAGTCTCAATCAACTCATCAGGGACATCTGCAGGGACATGGTATTTTGACATCTAACCACCACTCAAGAACTAATTTCCAGTGAAATTTGCCACTCTCTTTTCAACGTAAGCAGCAATGCCTTCTTTGGCATCACTACTATTGAATAGCGCTGCCTGTAACTCTCTCTCTAATGCCAAGTGGTATTCGAAAGGAATTTCAGGACCTGTTTGACAAGACCTCTTGATATTACCTACAGCCTTAACAGCCTTGTTTGGTAATGTAAATTGTGTACACCAATCAAGAATATCTCTTCTGAAATCTTCTGGNCTACCTTCCCAAATGTGATTAATTAAATTACATGAATGAGCATCCTCAAAAGACATTAGTTCACCAGTAACCATCATTTCAAGTGCCTTTGCCTTTCCAATTAGTCTTGTTAGGCGAGCGGTTCCACCAGTCCCCGCCAAAACTCCAAGGTTTATTTCAGGAAGTCCTACTTTACCAGAATTCTTTCTAGCAATTCTGATATCTGCTGCCATAGCGATTTCTAAACCACCACCAACAGCATGACCGTTGATTGCACATACCACCAGTTTGGGGGTTTGCTCAAGACGTGATAGGGTTTCATTAGCGTGTAGACAGAAATTATACTTAAATCCTGGACTGACACTATTCAGCATTTGAATTGATGCTCCTGCAGAAAAGAAGGACGCCCCATTACCTGTAAGGACAATACAGGTAACATCATCATCAAATCTCGCTTTGACNACAGCCTCATCAATATCTCGCATCATTCCATGAGTGTAAGTATTTGGTGANCGGTCATTAGGTCCTTCAAGTGGTGCGCCTGCTGAATCTGAAGTCAGTTCAATAACTGCAATTCCGTTATCTGTAACTCCGTAGTTGACTAATTTATTCGCCATGGGCTCTAGTTTCAATCCATAAAGGTCGCTCATGTTCTAAGCCAAAAGGAGATACATTAAGAACAAATCGCCCGCTATTTTGTAGGAATTGAAGGAGAATCGGANTCTTCTTCGAAGGAAGTCTTGCCGCCTTTACGTCGAACTAAATCCCATTGCTTTGCGATATCTTCAGCTTGCTTGGATTGTATCCAATTGTCTCGCTTTTTCGCTTTTCTGAACGGCATTCTTCTAACACCTCTACCCATTGACTTTGGGTCTTTTCTNAGCATGAAAGGAGTAACAAAGTGATAAAGCATTTTCTTGAAGATTGTCGGCTGGAATANTTTACCAATCCAAATCAAACCGTCGCCGCGTTTCTTTTGATCTTTCATCCAGTTAGTACACATTCTTTTGAACATTCTATCTCCAACTCTGTTCATTAGCCACCGATTGGAAACACTAGTNCGAACATAAGGCATNAGTTGCTTTCTTACTTCAACCTCATAATCGCACTCTCCAAGAATATCCTTAGCAGCAAGTACTCCAGACCAGACAGCCATTCTCATTCCGAATCCCCACATGAAATCTTGCAGCCCTCCTGATTCTCCGACATAGTAGCGTCCATCTTGTTTGTAATTACGATTAATCGTAAAATCTCCTTTTCCTCCAACCCGTTTNATTGGTTTACGATTCAAATTTGGGTAGTTATTTTCATACCAAGCAATTGTTTCATTCAAAAATCTATCACTCTTTTTCTGTTTTCTCCACAAACATGTGCAAATTAGCCCTANACCGTCAATTATTATCAGGTAAGAATAAGCTCCTGGTGCTAATTTATCATTTAGCTGAAAACCAATATGATTGGGATGGTCTGTTTCAAAGATTTCACCATAAGCGACAGCTGAAGTTCCTTTGGGGCCACAAGCTATTATTTGACAATCGTCCTCTTTAACTCTTGATTTATAGTGTATTTTTACTCCAGCAGCGATTGCTTGTCGCTTAATTCCCTGATCGATTGTATGGGAGGATGTACCTCTTTCGACAATTCTGTAAGCAACCTTAGGAGATTTGGCTTGAGTAATTTTATCATCGGGATGAATCAAATCTACAACTTTGAATTCAGTTGCCTTAAACTCCTCNGTGTCAAANCCCCATTCTTTCAGTTGTTCAAAAAAGTCAACGCCCATGCTCCAATTTTCTAAGGCTTGAAAATCACCATCAAAACGGGCACCAGAATCATTTCGAATGTCGTGAACATGTACTTCTTTACCTGCTTTGGCAAGTATTGTTGCAGCCGCCAAACCTGAGAGTCCTGCCCCCATAATTTGTATCGGCTCATCTCCGCCCATGATTANCGCATGTNTGAGTGAGGTTTGAATTATACGTTTACTTCGCAGACACATGACCGGGCATNTTCTGATTGAAAATGCCCATGAAACTATTGATGCCGATGGTCTAAAAAATAGGATGAATCTTGAAGGATGTGGCGCTGTAGTTTCTTTCCTAGGAATTACTCGCTCGAAGAATGAGGATTCGAATGTTATTCAATTAGAATTTGATGCTTGGTTAGAGAAACTCCCGACTGTACTAAACCAACTAGCTAATCAAGCAATTGAGAACTTTCAGGTNCTTAGTGTGGCTATGGCNCATCGNGTTGGGATTGTCANAGCAAATGAAGACATTGTTGCNATACATGTTGGTAGCGCACATCGTAAACCTGCATTCCATGCATGTGAATGGTTNATTGATGAATTGAAAAAGCAAGCACCTCTCTGGAAAAAAGAAGTCACCGATAANGGGGTTNAATGGAAAGCGGGATTAGGTTAGGACGTGTTTAAATGGNAAAAAAGATTGATGCTATAGTAGATATTGGAAGTAAACCGAACGTGGAAAGAAGAGCGACTGCTACAGGACTGCTAAAACTATCAAGTCGGTCAGTTGATGCAATAAAAAATAATCTNGTACCCAAGGGCGATGTTTTGGAAGCATCAACAATTGCTGCAATCCAAGCNGTGAAAGAAACTCCAAGAATTATCCCACATTGCCATCCTATTCCNTTAGAAGGATGTAATGTTGAGTGGGCATGGGAAGGACTAAACTTGAGCTGTACCGTAACTGTTTCAGCANGCTATAAAACTGGGATTGAGATGGAAGCACTAACTGGNGTGAGCGCCGGTCTTCTATGTGNACTTGATATGGTCAAATCATTAGANAAGGATAGCCAAGGACAATACCCTGANACTGTAATTTCACAAATCCGNGTGNTTGAAAAGTTCAAATCACAAAAATAAATCTGACCGCTTCATTGATGGAATAGACGCGCCAGNAGTNATCCATGGGAAGGGTTTCTGAATTGGCCAATCACTTCTTGGAAGCCGTAGACCAAGCAGCAATTGCAAGTGCAAAATGGAGAGGTAAAGGCGATAAGATGGCTGCCGATTCTGCCGCCGTTGAAGCCATGAGACTAACTTTTGATAATGTTCCATTTGATGGAAGGGTAGCCATTGGGGAAGGTGAAAGAGATGAGGCACCAATGTTATACATTGGAGANCAGCTAGGATGTGAAATAGGTAATCCTAATGTCGCTGCAATAGATATCGCAGTCGACCCTCTGGAATGTACCAATAACTGCGCAGACAACCTACCCAATTCAATTGCTGTTCTTGCAGCTGCTCCAAGAGGTACTCTTTTGCATGCTCCAGATTGTTACATGGATAAAATTGCTGCAGGTCCTGAAATGGAAGGTCAAATAAGTCTAGACGGTGGTGTTGCATACAACATCGAGCAGGTTGCATCTGTTCTAGATAAGCCTGTAGACGAGGTTAGAATAATTGCCCTAGATAGACCAAGGCACCTTGATTTGTTCAGAGAGATTAACGAAATAGGGGCTAAATTACATCTCCTTGGTGATGGAGACATAGCTGCNGCTTTATGGGCTGCAAGACCTGAGGGGGATCATGATATGCTACTAGGAATCGGTGCTGCACCAGAAGGCGTAATCACCGCTACCGCAATTAGAGGTATAGGAGGAGTATTTGAAGGAAGATTGGTTTTTCGCTCCGATGAAGAAAGGGCTAGAGCAGGTGGTATGGTTGATGATGATTTAACTCGATTATGGACTGCCAAAGACTTGTGCCAATCAGATGATGCAATATTTGTCGCATCAGGAGTATGTGATGGATACTTGCCTGGTGTCAAAATAGATGAAGATGGCACTACTCATACTTTCGCCGAGATGATTNATGTTGAAAGCAAACAACTATCAAGGCATGACCGTATCCATAGTTTGTGATTACATGTCTCAAATCGTTAGAATCGAAGTNTGTCTACCGGNCGGACACTGGGCAGGTGAAGCAACAAGAAATCACCCTAACTCAGTTTTACAAATCATAGAAACAATGCCACTAGGAAAGGGCAGGGGTACTGCTCAAATAGCGGCCGATAATGAATTACTATCCGACTTAGAGAACTTGAANGGCGTAGAAAGTGTGAATTTTCTTGGAGAAAATAAAGCAAGTGTAACAATAGCAAGTGGCGGTGGTGGTTTCATTAAGCCATTAAGAACCGTTGGGGTTGTGCCTAGAACTCCTTTTGATGTAATAGATGGTTGGGCAGACTGGACTATACAGTGTTCGTCTGAACAAGCCAAACAATTGGTAAAAGAAATAAAAATTGAACAAATACAGATGAAACTTAAATCAACGCGCTCCAATCAAGAAAAACTTCTCACTCCTAGACAAAAAGAGGTATTTGAGTTTGCTTTACGCAGAGGATTTTGGGCCATTCCTAGAGAAATAACTCTGACAAATTTATCTTCAGAATTGGGAATATCTAAATCAACTCTATCAGTNATGTTACATTCNATTGAATCCAAGGTAATCGACAAATATTATGATGANATAATGGCTTAATACGAACATGTTCGCAAAGACAATAAGGATGACCCTTACNTCCCGTTGTCATGGACAATTTACCGACAACATGGGAAGACTGGATTGCAAACTTTGAACAATGGCAAGATCGAGTTGGGTTCGACAAGACTTGGCTAGGAGACTTCGATTTATCTATCCAGTTCGACTGGGATAGAGCAGGAGATACAATNGAATTTGGTGACTACGAAGGTAGGGCAAAATGGGAAAGATCTCTTCAAGTCCCTCACCAGAGCATGCGTGATGCTTTGATTACAATGATTACTGTTCAAGGTGACACTGAGTTCGCTTCTGTCGAGCAACAAAAGCACCTACTGGCTACTGCTCCTACAGATTACGATAGGTATGCAGCCGCTAGAATNATGGCTGAAGAACAAAGACACGGCTGGCAAATGGCGTATCTTTTGATGACATACTTCGGTCAGCAAGGACGTCGTGAGGCTCAAAAATTACTGGAAAGAAATGCTCAAGATGGCGATAGGCTTCTTGGGGCATTCAACCGACCTATGCCACACTGGTTAGACTTTTTCTGCTACACNATGTTTGTTGACAGAGACGGTAAATTCCAATTAGGAATGCTTTCAACTTCTGCTTTCAAACCACTAGCAGCTTCTATGGGTCCAATGCTAAAGGANGAATCATTTCACTTAGGAACCGGCTCCAACGGTCTAAGAAGAATCATCAAGGCAGGCGTTATCCCTCTAGATTTACTTCAAAGATACATCAACAAGTGGGTCTCCACTGCNCATGATTTATTCGGCGTTGATGCATCTTCTTCTGCTCACTGGGCTTATGTCTGGGGAATTAAGGGTCGCTGGGATGAAAGGAAGAAATTAGAATCCGGTGTCGGGGTTGACAAAGAGACTCTTAACGAAGAGGCTAGGGGTCACTACCACGAAGAAATCGACCGAGAAGTTGAGAAACTTAACAAATACCTACCCGAAGGAGCTCAAAAACTATACGTCCCACATGAAAATTTCAACAGAGACATTGGGGTAGCAAAGAAGCAAAAGTTCAACACTGATGGTTCTAAATTCGAAGGATCAGATGAAGAGTGGGAAAANTACATCTACNATATTCTACCTACAAAAGAGGATGAAGAATTGCTAAAGCAACTTTTCAAAGAAGAGTGGATTGCTAACAAACCAATGTCGACTCGCCAAATTGAGTCCGGTATTGGNGCAACTGCTTAAACTCCCTGAGGGGATAGTATGATTCCTGTATCACTGTACGGAATAGATGTAGAGATGTGTGAACGTTTCTATTCTGAATTGCCTTCTCTTGTAGTTGATAGCATCGAAGATGAACACTACGCTAAAGCGATATTTTCCATTCAAGAAAAAGCATCTATTGAGCATGTATTCATTTCTGAAAAATGGTCAGAAAGAGAACCTCAAATATGGCCTGAAGATATTATGATGGAAATNGAAATGATTCTACAGACAATTAACTATCCTGATGTTTCTTTACTAGAGCATCTACTGACATTGGATAACGTAGACACAAAGAGAGTTTCTGAGTGGGTCCATTTCTCTACTAATNTATATCCTATTTANTGTGAAAAAGCNTGTGATACGTTAACAAGAATGGGGTTAGATACTCCATACAAACTCGATGACATGGCTAGTTATGGATTATTTGTATCGAGAATCGAAGGTTTGAAAATTTACGCTCCTGCTAAAGGACTTCCCGAAATTGGATTACCAAGAGCCAGAATGCTTCAACTAGGTTTGGAGCGGTTTGAATGAAAAATGTTCTAACACATTTCAAACTACTAATTGTCGCTGCAATTTGGGGATTCGGATGGCCTGCTGGAAGAGTTATTGCTAATGATATTCAGCCATTCGCTGCGTCATGGNTTAGGTATGTGATTGCTGTTTTACTTTTTTTAATCGTCCTTAGACTCTCTACTCAGTGGGTTATTCCAGTAAAAAGTGAATGGAAGAGGATTGCCCTAATTGGATTTTTTTCAACTTGTGTCTATCAAGCCTTCTTCATGTACGGTATGCAATATACTGCCGCTGGTGATGCTTCACTGATGATTACTTTCAATCCATTGTTTACCGCAATATTAGCAATTTTTTTCTTAGGTGAAAAAATGACTTACAGACTTGCCATTGGACTAGCTTTAGGACTTACTGGGGTTGGCATATTATTCTACTACTCTCCTAATGTAGATATCTCTTTCAAAAGCAGAGCAATAGGCGATATTTTGATCGCTGGAGCAGCATTCTCCTGGGCGTGTAATACAATATTGATGAAAAAAGCAATGATTACTCCTGTTAAAAACAGGGATGCTAATTTAACTCCTCTTCAATTGACTGTTTGGTCATCAGTTGCTGGATTGGTATTCTTAACACCTATTATGTTTGTTGAAACCCTACAACATGGAATCCCGGAACCTAGTTATAATGGTTGGATAGCAATGATTTTCCTGGCAATCTTCTCTACCGTTATTTCTTACGTTTGGTTTGCGGACGGAATACTCACAATCGGAGCGGGGAAAAGTGCATTGTATGTTTACCTCGTACCGCCGTTTGGAATTTTCAGTGGATTTTTATTACTCGATGAAAAGTTAGGACCATCACTACTTGTTTCATTTATTCTCATAGTCGGCGGAGTAATATTAGCACAAAGTAAACCTACCAAATTCAAGCAATCATCATGAAGTCTCTCGTATTGGAGGGTGTATGGAGATTAGAACTGTTGCTGTAATTGGCGCTGGAACTATGGGCGCTGGTATTGCTCAGATTTGCGCCCAGAGTGGATGGAAGACCAATCTTTACGATGCATTCCCTGATGGTTTGGAAAGAGGGATGAACAATATTTTCTCATTTTGGGATAAAGGAATTGCAAGAGGGAAAACAACTGAACAACAAAAGTTAGAATGGTCTGCTAATCTTAGTTTCCACGAAGATATTGCTGAAGCAATATCTAACGCAGACTTAGTAATCGAGGCAGTACCTGAAATTATGAAACTAAAACAGGATGTGTTTCAAGAAATAGAAAAAAACTCACCCCCCCATTCTATTTTAGCAACGAATACCTCTGGACTACCAATCGGAGAAATTGCTGAA